>CAXTDO010000496.1:0-5381 GCA_964242315.1 uncultured Flavihumibacter sp. | reverse complement strand
CTGCAATCCTTCATTATTAATTGCTGATGAACCCACAACAGCACTCGATGTAACAGTGCAAAAAACAATCATCCTGCTGATCAAAGACCTCCAACGGCAGTTTAACATGGGCGTTATTTTTATTTCGCACGACCTTGGCGTAGTAGCAGAACTTGCAGATAAAGTGATAGTAATGTACAAAGGAAATATTGTTGAGCAGGGAGCTGTAGCAGCCATACTTCGATCTCCTTCGCATCCATATACCCGAAGTCTGCTGGCATGCCGTCCGCAATTGCATGCCAGGGGAGAAAGGCTGCCTGTGGTAAGTGACTTTATGGAAATCAATGATAAAGGAGCCATGGTTGAGAAGTCAGGTCCTAAGATAACTCCCAATTTAACACCACCCGATTTCGTCAATATACAAACATCACAGCAACAGTCAGTGCTCATTGCTGTAGATGATTTGCAGGTGTGGTTCCCCGGGAAAAAAAATCTCATCGGCGCTCCGGTAGACTTTCTCAGGGCGGTGGATGATGTAAGCTTTAATGTTTACGAAGGTGAAACATTAGGGCTGGTAGGTGAATCAGGATGCGGAAAAACAACCCTGGGAAGAACCCTGCTAAGGTTGATTGAGCCAACCGGTGGCAAGATAATTTTTAAAGGCACGGATCTGATGAGCTATCCCGCTGCTACACTACGAAGCATGCGTAAGGATATGCAGATCATTTTCCAGGATCCTTATTCAGCTCTTAACCCAAGAATTACAATCGGTGAGGCCATACTTGAACCTATTAAGATACATGGCATGATAAACAATGAACATGCAAGAAAACAAAGAGTGATTGATCTGTTGGAAAAAGTAGATCTTAAACCGGAACATTTTAACCGCTATCCGCATGAATTCAGCGGAGGACAACGGCAACGTATTGTAATAGCAAGAGCCCTGGCATTAAATCCGGCATTTATCATCTGTGATGAATCTGTTTCTTCACTGGATGTTAGCGTACAGGCTCAGGTACTGAACTTAATAAATGACCTGAAAAAGGAGTTTGGTTTTACAGTTATTTTCATTTCACATGATCTGTCTGTAGTGCGTTATATCAGCGACCGGATTATGGTAATGCAAAAAGGAAAGATAGAAGAAACAGGCACATCTGAACAGATTTACTTTCAGCCTCAGTCCGCATATACAAAGAAGCTGATTAGTTCAATTCCGCAAATTAAATAGTCAGCCATTCGGATTTTTTTAACCACTCATAACGTTAGCGACTACACTTCAATGCATAACTTCATACTTGTATTATATCAACATGAGTTAAGCTAAAACAAAAAAACCATTCTTGCAACAAGAATGGCATCAGTTAAATAAAAGTGTAAACTCTTACATAGCTGCTAATTGTACTTTCTGTTGAAGCTCTAAAACATTCTCACGAAATAGATTATCTGTATCCATGAGATCTTTAACAGTCTGACATGAATGTATCACTGTAGTATGATCTCTGCCGCCGAAATGTTCACCAATTGTTTTCAGGGAGTTTTTTGTAAAAGCTTTAGCAAGAAACATAGTGATCTGACGCGCCTGCACTATTTCCCTTTTACGGGTTTTTTGAAGGAGCTTATCATACGACACATCAAAGTAATCACATACCATTTTTTGAATGGTGTCAATAGTTATTTCTTTTGATGAGGTCTTCACAAAATTGCGCAGCACTTTTTTTGCCAAATCCAGATCTATTTCCCTTCTGTTGAGCGAAGACTGTGCCAAAAGTGAGATCAATGCGCCTTCCAACTCACGCACGTTGCTGTTGATATTATAAGCAAGATACTTAACAACTTCCCGGGGCATATCCAGGCCATCAATTTTCATTTTTCTTTCCAGTATCTCTATACGGGTATCATAGTCAGGTATCTGCATATCTGCACTTAATCCCCAACGGAAACGGCTGAGCAATCGTTCCTGTACACCTTCCATATCTTTAGGGGGCTTGTCTGAAGTAAGCACCAGTTGCTTGCCTGATTGATGCAGGTGATTAAATATTGCAAAGAATGCATCCTGCGATCTTTCAGCCCTATTAAAGAACTGAACATCATCAAGAATTAATACATCTATAAGTTGATAAAAATGAATGAAATCGTTAATGGCATTATTACGACCGTGATCTACAAACTGGTTGATGAATTTTTCGGAGCTTACATACAATACAACCCTGTGTGGCTGACCTCTTTTAACTTCATTGCCTATAGCTTGTGCCAGATGGGTTTTTCCGAGCCCTACACCTCCATATAACACTAATGGATTAAAAGAGTTAGCGCCGGGCTTTTCAGCTACTGTCTTTCCGGCTCTGCGTGCAACACGGTTACAATCACCTTCAATAAAAGTTTCAAAAGTGTAAATCGGATTTAACTGCGGATCTATCTGCATCTTCTTTAAACCCGGAATAACAAAGGGATTCTTAACCGGATTATTAATAACCAACGGAAAGTCCATTTCGTTATTCGAAAATATCTTATAACCCTGTGCGGGAACGTCCACAGTTAAAGGCTTATTTTCATGATTACCGCTATCTACCATAATACGATATTCTAATTGTGCATCCTTCCCTAACACTCTTCGCAAAGTCTTTGCCAACAAATTTACATAATGTTCTTCCATGTATTCATAAAAGAATTGACTAGGTACCTGAATCACTAACACGTTGTCTTTTAACTCTACAGCTTTAATGGGTTCAAACCATGTTTTAAAATGTTGCCACTCCACAATATCTTTAATGATATCAAGGCAATTACTCCAGACTTCATCTAAAGTTTTAGGCATTATTCTTTAAACTGTTTATTGAGTTAACAAATATTTTTTGAGTCAAAGATTTCATAAGATGTAAAGAATCATGCCTGGATTTTTTTTAGCAGGGGAACGAATATCAAAATTTTTTGTTGAATAAAAAACTTTTATTCCCTTGTTTTTTTGCTTACATATACAGTATATGTATTTGCAAGCTCCTGATTTTTTATTGCTTTTACTTTAAATAAAAAGTGATCTTCATAAATACTATGCAATGCAATTGATTAGCAACAACATCAACAAAAATCATATCATAAAATGAATTATCTGCAATTGATTTAACAGGTTCAGTTTATATTTTCTATAACAATAATGTGAATAAATATTTTTGAACAATTCAAGATTGTACAGGTGTTCATTTGCGAATCGAGTAAAAATACTTAATCGTAAATTATACTGCTTTTTATTTTAAGAGAGTAAGTGTTTTTTTCAGGATTAGAATATATGTTTTGATTCACTTCATTCTATAAATAACAATGGATAATATATCATTGGACACCTTAAACAAACTGAACAATACCGTAAAAAATTGATTATTATAATCAGTTGTTTACATAGTGTTAAGTTAAATGTAAAGCGACGTTTTTGCTATCAGATATCAGCTATCAGAAGGAAATTCAATGGGAATAAGTTTCTTACTGATTGCTGATACCTGATAGCCCATATTATGCTTAACTTAACAATAGTGACTGCTACAAATATTTCCCTATAATTTTACTTAACTTTTTTCCGCCTATAGCAGTTTGCTGTTAATATGTCATCAATGTTATGCAGAAGTCAATTTCAATAAAGGTTTATCCATCCGAAGCTGAAAATGAGCTTGCCATCAGGATACATGCAGCAGGCTTATTATCGGTTAGTGTTGATGATATATCAGGTTTTCAGGTTATTAAGAGTTCCATTGATGCAAGAGGCAAACAGGTTTGGATAACCTTACACCTGATTGTTTTTATACAGGAGCCATTTCAGAAGAGAACTATTCAAACTATAAACTTCAACGGAGTAAAAAACACTTCTAAAAAAGTGTTGGTAATAGGGTCAGGGCCCGCAGGCTTGTTTGCATCATTGAAATTAATAGAAGCCGGTATTAAGCCCGTGATACTTGAAAGAGGTAAGGAAGTCAGATCAAGAAGAAGAGATTTAGCGGTACTCAGCAGGGAAGGTATTATAAACCCTGATAGTAATTACTGCTTTGGTGAAGGCGGTGCGGGAACATACAGTGATGGCAAATTGTATACACGCAGTAATAAAAGAGGTAATATCAACCGTATATTGAATCTATTTGTACAGTTTGGTGCAGAAGAAAAAATTTTATATGAAGCACATCCGCATATCGGAACTAATAAGCTTCCCCAAATCATCACTTCGATACGAAAAAAAATTGTTGACTGCGGAGGAGAATTTTTATTTGAGAAAAAAGTAACAGATTTTATAATAAAGCATAACCAGATAACAGCCGTCAAAACTTTTGATGGTAGTTCGTTTGAAGCTGATGCGATAATCCTTGCCACCGGTCATTCTGCGAGGGATATATTTTTATTGCTTCATCAAAAGAAAATTTTAATTCAACCCAAGCCTTTTGCATTAGGCGTACGCGTGGAACATCCACAACAAGTGATAGACAGCATACAATATCACGCTTCAGAGCGTGGAACGTTTTTACCTCCTGCATCTTACAGTCTTGTACAACAGGTTAATGGCCATGGAGTGTTTTCTTTTTGTATGTGTCCCGGAGGCATCATCGCGCCTGCTGCCACCAATGCTTCGGAATTAGTAGTTAATGGCTGGAGTCCGTCTAAACGCAATAATCCTTTTGCCAACAGTGGTATGGTGGTATCTGTTGAAGCAGGCGATCTTGCGCAGCATCAAAATAAGTATGGTGCTTTATCGGGCATGTACTTTCAACAGGAGGTGGAACAAAAAGCCTTTCACTATGGAGGCGGTAATTTTGTAGCGCCGGCCCAGCGATTGATCGACTTGATACAGAACAAAGTATCCGGTGATCTGCCGGTATGTTCATATGTTCCCGGCATACGCTCCACTTCTATTAAAGAAGTGTTGCCTGATTTTATATATGACAGCCTGAAGGAAGGCTTTAAACAATTTGGCCGGAAGATGAAGGGGTATCTTACCAATGAAGCCGTAGTTGTAGCAACCGAATCAAGAACATCTTCACCCGTTCGCATGCCGCGTAGCGAGGACACATTACAACATCCGCAAATAAGTAATCTATATCCCTGCGGTGAAGGAGCCGGCTACGCCGGTGGAATAATCAGCGCTGCCATGGATGGTGAAAGAGTTGCGGAAGCAATTAGTTTAATTATTAATGTTTAGTTGTTAATGGTTAATGATGAATTGTTAGTTGTTAATGGTGACCAGATTATGCTTAATAATCAATCATTAACAACTAACCATTAACCATTAATCATTAATCATTTTGTCATAATTTGATGATGATAGCTGCTTAGCGGTTATATTTGAATTTTAAATTTCCACTTATGAGTCTTCTGGAAGTAAAACATCTTAAAAAATATTTTGCCACGCAAAAAGCTGTGGACGATAT
>CAXTDO010000495.1:0-5383 GCA_964242315.1 uncultured Flavihumibacter sp. | reverse complement strand
ATACATACTGCTGCAATAGCGAAAATTCTTTTATTACTCTTAAATAGGAAGATGTTGTTAATGAAGCTGGTGGTAACTGCTACTCCTGCCGGAAGTAACAGCATGTACTGCCTTGCATCTGAGCACAAGGGCTGGTAACCTTTTAACGAGAAGGGAAAATATAAACAGATTGCCAACAGGCATACAAAGAAAACCTGATAAATATCATGCTTTATTAAAGAATTTTTTCTTCTGTAAATTTCTGCCGCCGAAATGAATGCGCCGAAAATAACAGGGTAAAATCCCTGTATAATAAATTGCTGCCATACACCGTAAGTTAAACGTATGAGCAGGTATTTAAAAGGCAGTACGTCATAGCTGCAATGATGCAGGTAGCTGCTGTTTTTTATCTGGCTTATTTTAAAAAACACATCCCCGGTGTAATAATGATAGAAGCAGCCATACAAGAACATTAGAAAAGATAATACTGTGATAAGCGATGCTATCAACCGTTTGGAGTTTCTCTTATCAAACAAATATGCAATGAAGCATGTGAACGGGATAAAAACAAATATCGTCTCTTTGTAAAGTAGAGACAGAGCAATAATAAAAGCTGTAACAGTACCCGTTAATATTGATTTATGGGTGTTTTTTTCTTGTACAATCCACCACTTGAGCAGTACACATATTACAATGCCTGCAAGCATAACATATACATCACCGGTAATTCCAACAGTTAAGTAAGTGATAACCGGATTGAAATAAAAAACGAAAGCAGCCAGCACGGTGCCGGCCGCATTTTTTATAGCCAGAAACTTAAAAAGCGTGAGGTAGCAAGACAGAATTATAACGATCAGTGACCCTGCCTGAGTAGAAACTATATTGATACCTGCCAGCTTGTAAATGCCTGCCTGTGTTGCAATTAATAATATTCTTCCGCTGAAGATATCTCCCGGCTGAGAGGGATCATATGTGCCCCGGATCATTCCTGCAGCCAGCTTCGCATAGTGCAGGTCGTCAGTTCCGTTAAATCCTTTGAAGATGAACCAACGGGTCAGCAGATAAAAAACGGTTGTTGCTGAAAAAACCAGCAGGCAAATATTTTGTTTGACTATTTTCAGTAAAAGTCATTTTTATAAATATAATTCAAACCGCTTTGCTGATTGGTACTGCCATGTAAAGAAACTACCCGGCTTTTCTTGACAGGCTCACCAATACTGCTCCTCCTATCATCAGCACTCCTCCAACAATCACCTTCCAGTTAATTTCTTCTTTTAAAAACAGTACGGAAAGGATGATGGCAAATACCAGTGACAATCTTTCAAGCGATGACACTGTAGACGCATTCCCCAACTTGAGTGCGCTGAACTGAAACAATGAGGCAAGGCAGGTTACAATTCCTGCAAGAACGAGGTAAATCCATGCGCGCTGGTCAATCTGTGACAGCCCATGCGTTTTCTTTTGGAAGAACACCACGCTCCAGGAAACCGTAATGATTAAAATTGCCTGAATGGCAAATGCAAGAATAGGGTCTACATCTTTCAGTCCTGCTTTTGAAAGAATAATGGCAACGGCGGCGCTAAAAGCTGCGAGTAATGAAAGGACAATCCACATAATTATAAATGATTTTGTTTTATTGTTACAAACCCCAGGCCATGGGTGTAATTGTAAAAAGGTAAAAAAGCCATGCACTTTTATGAGAATCATTTCGAAGCATTACATATTAATTTAATTATCATGCCAATTATTATTTGAATTTAACGTAAATTTTTTGTTAATCCGTACTATTATGGCTTAATTTGCTGATTAATTAATGATATGATATAACAAATACTACCGGACATTCATATATCTTTTAGATTAATGTAACTGCGATTCTTGCCTCCATTCTTTGTTCTGTCCCTGTGTTCTAAAAAGTAAATCAAATATTGTCGTATATGAGAAAAATTCTATGCCTAACCCTATTAATGGGTTTCCTCACTTTGCACTTAAATGCTCAACAAACCAAAACAGTAACCGGAAAAGTTGTAGATGAAGCCGGTAACCCAATCCCAAACGCTTCTATACAGGTGAAAGGTCTCAGGGTAGGAACTAATTCTTCAATGGATGGTTCTTTTGAAATTAAAATTGCCCGGGATGTCAAGGAGCTTATGGTATCATCTGTAAGTTATAACAATCAATTAATTCCCATCGGAAATACTCAGAATGCGATAACGGTTACATTAAAAACAACTACAGGAAGCCTCTCCGAAATTGTTATAACGGGTTACGGATCAGTAAAAAAGGCCGATGTAACCTCTTCTACCGTAAAAGTAAACGGCGACAAACTGAGTAACATTCCATTGTCGTCTCCCGACCAGATGCTTCAGGGCGCTGCGGCGGGAGTACGGTCGGTATCATCAAGTGGCCAGCCCGGTGCTAACCAGCAAATACGTATCAGGGGCGTTGGCTCTTACACCGCTTCTTCACAGCCGTTGTTTGTAGTGGACGGAATACAGATCAACAGCGGAGATCTGTCACGTAACACCTCTACGTCTAACATTCTTGCAAATATGAACTCAGACGATATTGAATCTATTACCGTATTGAAGGATGCCTCGGCCACAGCAATTTATGGGGCAAGGGGTTCTAATGGTGTTATAGTGATCACCACTAAGAGAGGGAAAGCCGGAAAAACACAGTTTAAGGTTTCCGCTGAAGTGGGTGAGAACAGACACGGAACGCTGCCTAAAGCCGGTATGCCTTTGAGAACAGCAGACTGGCTGATGCTCTTTAAAGAAGGGTATGTTAACTCATGGGTAGCAGGCCATCCTAATGACCCGCTTAGCTTAGCAAAACTAAAGGCAGATACCGCCGCTCTTGTTTATGGAGATGGCACGGTGGATACCGACTGGCTTGGCTTGCTAACCAGAGCCGGAGGACAGCATCAATATAATATCTCGGCCTCAGGCGGTGATGAAAAAACAAGATTTTTCCTTTCCGGTGGCTATTTCAAACAGGAAGCCAACGTAATAGGTTCAGACCTTACACGGTACTCCGCTTCGCTTAATCTCGATCATACCGTGTCTAAAAAATTATCGCTGGCATTAAATTTTCAGCCTACTTACAGCAAGCAAAATACGCCGCTTACCGGTAGCAGTTACTTCTCCAATCCTGTTTCAGAAATATATTTTGCTCGTCCTACTTCAAATCCTTACAATGCCGACGGCACTTATAACATAGGCAGAACTTCCAGAGATTTCCCTACGTTGTACAATCCCCTGTATATAGATGCCAACGACATCCGTTCCCTGAACAGCGTTTCGGCCAACAGTAAAATTGAAATGAAATACAACATACTCGATAACCTGTCATTTTCGTCGAGGATGGGATTGCAATATGTTAATATGGAAGAATATCAGTATAACAATCCTAACCATGGTGATGGCCTTGCGGCCCATGGGCGTGGATATGCGTACAATGAAAGGTATTTTTTATACGACTGGACCAACCAGCTCGATTACAAAGCCGACCTGCTGAAAAGCGGCGATCTTACGCTGAATGCCAAACTTGGTTATGAAGCCATCAGCTCTAAAGGTTATTATGTAACTGCTGCGTCGCAAAACTTTCCTACAGCTACCTTAACGCATGCCGCCAATGCATCTACACCATTGATCGGTACCAACAACGAAACCCAGTACACCATTGCTTCGGTTTTCGGAAATGCATCGTTGAACTATAAAGGCAAATATATTCTTGCAGGAACACTAAGAAGGGATGGTTCCTCCAGGTTCTCTCCCACACATGAATATGGCACTTTCCCTTCGGGAAGTATTGCCTGGAATATCAGCAGGGAAGATTTCCTTGCCAGTGCTGAATTTCTTACAGATCTGAAGCTAAGGGCATCTTACGGTACATCGGGTAACGCAGAAATTGGCAATTACGCCTGGCGGCAAACATTGGGTTACGGATTGAATTACAACGGGCAACCCGGTGGCGGATTCAACAACATCGGCAACCAGACGCTTCAATGGGAATCTTCTAAACAAACAGATATCGGGGTGGATGCCTCGTTCTTCAAAAATCGTTTGAACATAACCGTTGATTACTACAAGAAAGTGATCGATAAACTGATATTCAGCGCACCAACTTCCCTCACCATCGGGTTTTCCAGCGTTAACCAGAACATCGGCGCCATGGAGAACACAGGAATGGAGTTCACCATAAACGCCACACCGGTGAAAACCGCCAATTTTACGTGGGATATGAGCTTTAATATCACCTACAACAAAAATAAAGTTACCGAAATTGTTAAGGGACAAAGCCAACTCATCAACGGGCAGTTCCTGGTGAAACCGGGGTATGATATCAACACTTACTACATGCGCGAATGGGCTGGCGTAAATCCGGATAACGGCGATCCGTTATGGTATGCCGACTCTTCTAAAAAGGGCACCACTAATTCGTATAACGGAGCAGCACGCCTTCCAACAGGCAAATCGGCGTCTCCAAAATACTATGGCGGACTTTCAAACACTTTTAGTTTTAAAGGATTTAGCCTGACGGCCGATTTCTACTACAACTATGGAAATTATGTGTATGATGGATGGTCGCAATATTTCTACGACCAGGTCAATTCTTCTTACGGCAAATATACTGATAACCTTACCAGATGGCAAAAACCGGGAGACATTACCAATGTGCCCAAGCAGGTATACAACGCAACAACCAACTCCAGTTCCCTTTCCACAAGATTTTTATTTAAAGGCGACTACATCAGGCTTCGCAATATTTCTTTCGGATATACGGCGCCTTCTTCCTTTACAAAATTGCTTCACCTGACTGCTTTACAGGCATATGTTAGAGGAACTAACCTATGGACAAAAAACTATGATAAAAACCTTCCCTTCGATCCTGAACAGGGAACCGGAGGGTCAACAGGTGGGTTGAACATCCTGTACAATAAATCTTTCACAGCGGGAATTAATTTCGGATTTTAAGATAAAAATTTTTAAAACATGAGAGCAAGAATTTTCATTCAATATATCGTTGCTGCAATCATCATAATATTCAGTTCATGCAGTAAAAGTTTCCTGGATAAAACGCCTTTTACCTCCAATGACCTTAGAACCGCCATTTCCAGCGAAGCCGATCTGGGTGTAGCTGTTAACGGGATGTATTCCTCTTTACGGGCCACCGATCTGTACGGAAGGTCGGTACTGGTAAAAGGAGACCTGATGGCTGATAACACTTTTGTAGCTACTGCCAATTCCGGACGGTACCTGACACTCAACAACTTTTCATTTAATAACGCAGACGGTTATGCGTCCGGACTTTGGACCAATGCCTATATAGCTATTAAATATGCAAACACCGTAATTACCAATACCCTTCCCACCACGGCAACGGTGAGTCAGTATATAGG
>CAXTDO010000494.1:0-5383 GCA_964242315.1 uncultured Flavihumibacter sp. | reverse complement strand
ATTTAAGCCGGGCTCATCGGAGACTAAAGGCTTCTTTGCGGCCCTTCAAAACGATACTTCCTTTACACTACAATTAAATCCCGCGCTTGGCATTATTAAGCTGTATGCGGAAGCATCGTTGTTACCCGTGCTATTAGAAGAAATGGAAAGCATCAGGAACTATGAATACCTGTGCAATGAACAACTGGCCTCCAAACTAAAGGCCTTGCTATTACAAAAGAAAGTATATGCTTATTTAAACAGGAGTTTTAAAGCCGATAAAAATATTGCAGAAATTATAAGCAAAATCGATCAAAGTAAATCCGGCAACTTATGGGGGTGGTGGAATAACAATGATCCCTCGCTCTGGATATCACTGCATGTAGTGCAGGCTTTGGTGATGGCTGAACAAAACGGGTATAAAATTAACCTTAACAAACAGGTAGTCACAGATTACCTGGTTTATAATATGGAAAGTTACAAGGGTGAAGAGAAGCTTATGGCTCTTGAAATACTGCAAACGTTAAAGGCGAAAGTAAATTTCAAAAGTTATATTGATACCCTTGAAAAAAATTATTCATTTAAAAGCCTTTATGAAAAACTGTTTTTCTTAAATATCAGGCAAAAAGCCGGTTTGCCTGTTTCATTAGATCATCTGGTAGCTAAAGGCAGCAATACCATGTTTGGTAATTTATACTGGGGAGAGGATAGTTATCATTTTTTTGATAACTCTATTCAGAATACCATACTGATGTATAGATTATTAAAGTACGCCGGGGGCTACAATATATTGCTATCGAAGATCAGGGATTATTTCCTCGAGAAAAGGAAAGATGGGAATGGAGGAATACCTATGAATCTTCCCTGATCCTGGAAACCATTTTATCTGACCTGTTGGTGAATGAAACAGCAGGAAAACCATCATCGCTTAATATTTCCGGCTCGCAACAAACACAGGTACCATCCTTTCCATTTTCAATGCAGGTGAATGGAGGTGAGCAACTCACTGTTTTAAAGAAAGGAAGTTCCCATTCCTGCCGGTTGCTCTTATCAGAATAAAATTCAGTTTTACACTAATAATGAAGTGCATCGCGAGTACTTCAAAAACAAAACCGGCATTTTTTTTCGCGAATTGAAAAAGGGTAATTACACCTTCGTTGTTTCACTTCTGCCCAGGTATACAGGAACTTTTCATCTGAATCCTGCAAAAGCGGAGATGATGTATTTTCCGGTGTTTTACGGAAGAGATACCATAAAAAAGATCAACATCTATTAAACCGCGAATACTCTATCTACACAGCGAACAACATTACATTGAAGACAACCAATATATAAAAAACAGGCTTAATATGGTAACGCCTAACATAAATGGAAGCATTTCTAATGGAACTTCAGACAGCTTTAACTTTAATTGTTTCATGATGGTTGTATTTAATTTGTATGATAATTTTAATTTCGGCTGCAAAGTTGCGAGGATGTCAATGGAAAAGAAAGGCCGCGCTGAGTGAGTTGAGTAAACAAGGTAGTGAAGGCGCAAAAATCACTGGTGGAAGGTTAGGAGCAGGATTTTCAGGATTAAAAATAATTTTCAAAATTTTGCATCGAAATTTTGAAAATTATTTTTAATCCTGAAAATCCTGCTCCTGTGGTTAAAAAAGCACTTATAAAGCCGACAACTGCAATTCGTTAAAAATATCTAAACCATATCAATGCAAGACCCTTTGGAAGAATCTGTATACTCGGAAACTTATCCGCCCAAACCGTTACCGGAAGACTTGCCTAAGCGGAACCAAACCCTGAAATTCATAATAAGCCTTTTTCTATTCGGAGCATTTTATTACTTTTTTGTAAGTAAAGATGTAGAGGTTATTGCCTGGTTGGCACTTATTGTGTTGATACACGAATTGGGGCATTATTTTGCAATGAAAATTTTTAATTACGAAGACCTGAGTATTTTTTTTATCCCGCTTCTTGGCGCTGTGGCCGGCGGCTCCAAAGAAAAGATCTCTCAAAAAGAAAAAGCAATTGTACTGCTTGCCGGACCAGTTCCCGGTATCGTTATTGGAATAGTATTATTTTTTATTGCTTCCCATTTCAATCACTACTCCACCTTACGTTTATCTTATGCTTTTGTTCTGCTAAATGTTCTGAACTTGCTACCTATATATCCGCTTGATGGAGGACAATTATTAAAAACCCTATTTCTTGGCTCAAGGCAAATAGTTACAACTATCTTTATCGTTGCTTCAGTTGTTTTGTTGATAACATATGCTATCGCCAGCAATGAGTGGTTCCTGCTGATCATTCCGTATTTCCTGATTACAAGAATGATCAGGGAAAGGCAACTACAAAAAATAAGGCAGGACCTCGCCCGGCAACAAATTAATTACAATAAAACATTTGGAGAACTTACAGATGCGGAATACTGGCAGATAAGGAATGTGGTTGTAGCTGAAAATAGCACACTCACGAAAAGTATTTCCTCTACAGAACATATAGTTTCCGAAAATGAAAATGATGTAATAAATTACATTAAATCAGTTTTAAGGAATCAACCCGTGAAAGATCTATCCATAACCGGTATTGTTCTTTTTCTGGCACTCTGGATAGCTGCAATAGCGGCTCCCTTGTTGTTGATGACACGAATCTGGTATCAGGTATGAGGTATCAGGTGTCAGGTATGAGGTATGAGTAAACCCCGAAGGGGTGACATGATTATAGAAATGATAACATATAAGGCAGGAACCCCGAAGGGGTGATTGATTATTTCTATAATCATATCACCCCTTCGGGGTTTACTCATACCTCATACCTGATACCTCATACCTTAATATTAAAATCATAACTCATGAAAGCAGTATTCCTCACTAACAGCAATGAACCGCTGATGACCAAAGAAGTTCCTGTACCTGAGCCGGCAGAAAATGAAGTGCTGGTTAAACTCGAGTATTCATCTCTTAATCACCGCGATTTATCAATTCAACGTGGAAGGTATGCAGGGAAAAAAGAAGGGCTTATCTTGGGATCTGACGGCTGTGGCAAAGTGGAAGCAACAGGTAAAAATGCCGATTCGTCATTGATAGGTAAAGCAATCGTGATCAACGCTTCGCATAACTGGGGCGACAATCCAAAAGCTTTTGGTGCTGATTTTAAAATATTAGGCAATCCCGATAATGGAACATTTGCTGAATATATAGCAGTAGATAAGCAGTATGTATATCCTAAACCCAATCATTTATCGGATGCAGAAGCTGCCGCTTTGCCATTGGCTGGCTTAACTACTTACCGCGCAGTATTCACCCGCGCTAAAATTGAAAAAGGCGAAAAGGTGCTGATCACGGGAATCGGCGCAGGCACGGCATTGCTGGCCCTGCAATATGCTTTGGTGGCCGGCGCCGAAGTATACATAACATCCGGCTCGGAAGACAAGATAGAAAAGGCCGTTGCAATGGGTGCATCCTCAGGTGCTAATTATAAGGATGAAGATTGGACGAGGAAACTATTGCAGCAATCAGGTGGTTTTGATGTGGTATTAGACAGTGCTTCCGGAAAAGGTTTTGCCCAGTTATTACAGGTAACCTTACCCGGCGGACGCATTATTTTCTGGGGCGGCACAGACGGACCTATAAGCAACATTATTCCCAGGGATATTTACTGGAAGAATCTCTCCATCATGGGTACCACCATGGGCACACAAGAAGAATTTAAACAAATGCTTGCTTTTACGGAAGCACACAGCATCAAACCTGTTATAGATAAGATTTATCCCTCTCTTGACCATGCACAGGAAGCGCTTGAATACATGGCCGAAGGAAAGCAGTTTGGGAAAATAGTGCTTAAGAATGTTTGATGTCAGGGGTCAGGTATCAGGTGTGAGGTATGAGATAAAACCCCTTCAGCTTTTACCTCATACCTCATGACCCACACCTCACACCTAAACTGCTTTCATCCGGTTATTCTTTGCATTGTGCTCCAACTCCGCAAGACCAAGTGCTTCCATTAGAGGAGGGATATACATTCCGAAACGTCCGCGAAATCCTTTCTTTAAGCCATACCAGCCAGCTACCGGGTTATCAGAAGAGCGGCCCCATGATTCAACCGTTCCCTCTTTGGCGGGCTTTTGTTCATCAGCACTGCCCAGTTCCATCCAATCGCCGTGTTTTTTAAGCATATCGTGTAAATCGTTTACGCATCGCAGTTGGTAATGTAAAACCGTCTTGCCTACAGTGCAGACCAAAATCGGTGGATCGGCTGCCTCATCTTTATACATAATGTACTCCGATGTGCCTGGTGCGGTTTTTAAAAGCCAGGGTTCAGTTTTAGTTCCTTTTCCAGTTGACATATTGATTAATTAAAGAGTTAATATTGTTTGTTGCCTTTTCAATTTAGGTTTTTTTCTCTTTTTTGGAACCGGTTCCCAGAATCGGATTTAATAACTTTTGAATTTTATATCAAACAACAATTCAACTTTATAAATAAAAACTATATAGTATTGATTGTTAATAAATTGCATGTTGTAACTGCACGTTTAAATTTTGCTTAGACCATATTTATAAAATGGTACGCCAGTTGTCTTTATAACAATGTAGTCTTCATAGGATCACATCAAGCCCCCGGTTATATCGAGGGCTTTTTGTTTTAATGAGATTGACCTCGGATTTCAAATGATATTAATCATGATTGTTTTTCAAACATTATCAGAGTAATTTTGATAACCTGGCAAAGAAGTATGAACTTTCTTTTATGTATTACCGACCAAAATAAAATATGTTTGAAGATCTGATTCAGTATAAAGACATCATGTACTTATACTTTTAAATGTCATTAGGCGTTGATGTTTCTAAATATTACAGAATATAATTAATAAAAATGAGAGCATGTCATTTAAAGAAAAAATATTCATTATAATATTTTTTGTTTTGCTTGGTTTTTTCATTGTATCAAGCATGACAATATCTTTTCTGGTTATTTTGGGCAATACCCCGCCCAGACTATTGGGCTTAATAGCATTGACAACTCTTATTGGTATGCCGGTTGTTTTAATAGCGGATGCTGCTTTGCCCGACAAAAGAAGGTCGATGAAGAAAGATGATGATAACTGAATGCGGGTGGCTAGTCATCATTTAATGCCATATTAATTTTTAATTTTATTATTCATTCAATAGAAGCATCTGAACGGGAAATTTATAAATCATAAGATCATGCTCATTTCATTGTAAACAATTTTACATTTGAGCCTCTAATAAACTATAAATGTATAAAGCGATTTTTATAGACCTGGATGGAACTTTATTACGTGAAGATCATTCAATAAGCCAGGAGACAAGAGATGCCATTCAAAAATTAGTAGATAAAAGAATACTGATTGTACTGGTTTCAGCACGCCCTATAGATGGTGGCATTC
>CAXTDO010000493.1:3590-5390 GCA_964242315.1 uncultured Flavihumibacter sp. | reverse complement strand
GGTGAATCACGTCAAATAAGGTTGAACTTTACCTACAGATTTGGCAACAGCAAGGTCAAAGCACAGGAAAGTCACGAGTCTGGTTTGAAGAACGAAAGTCAAAGGCTATAGAAGTTGCTGAAAAATCGGCAAATCGATGCCGCAACACTTTAACAAAAATAAATTATTGATCAAGAAAATGAAATGGAAAATTCGACAACATGCCGGTGCTCTAAAGCCTACGAAATTGATTGGTCAAGCCTTCAGAATTTTAAGTTTATTTTTAAGAATTTATTTCAATCTAAGATAACACACTATTCATATTAAGTTAAAGCAAGCCATGTTTTCGCCATGCGAAAACTAAGCTTGTCGGGACACCCGAACCCGAATACTTCACTTTGTTCAGCATTTAAAAGGCGGTTAGGCGACATCAATCGACGTGTACTAGAAACGCAAATTGAGTCGCCTGTCGTAAAACCGCCTCGGCTGTAGTAATTCTCCGGGAACAATAAGGCCATTGATAGAAGCCCGTGCAGAATGATGGCGCAGTGATTTGGGATAACTGCGGCCAGCCATCGCAGAGGGGTGCAAATCTTTTTTATATCCAAATACATTTATAAAAAGCGGATCGGGACGATAGGTATTAACTGATCTCACCGTCACCGATTACCGCTTTGAGGGGCGTGCAAACCTCTTTATCTTTCCTTTATCCTTTACATGCTCTATGATAGATCAACCATACAGCTGAGTAAACCTTTAACATCATTTTATAAACTTTCTGAATTTCTTTGTAATGAAGTTCGTCGTCACCGCCCTTAGTATAGAGTGCAGCATACAGCCATTCGTGCAGCTGATCTCTGTATTGATGCAAGCTTATTTTCTTAAAGACACGTTTCATTATCTTTACAGGGTTTAGCAGTTCTTTTTTTGTTAAATTCTTAGGGTACCAGTCTAATTCACATTTTTCCTTTTCAGCTTCAGCATCAGTAACAACAAAGTTGGCTGCTCTATAAGAATCGAGCAGGTAGCAACTTTCCAACAACCGAATGTTCATATCGTAGGTAAAAAGTAAGCTTCCCGCGCCGTGATTTTTATCACAATAACATTTGTCATGCGTTACAAAATATCTCCACTTTTTAAGCTTTTTTTTGTGACCATAAACCCAATCAATAGCAAAAAACTCACGTATGACGGATAGCGGATTTGCCACTTCATTGTATTTAAGTTTCTTAATACTGCTTTCCCAAGTTAAACTATCTGATTTCTTCACTTCAAATTCTCATTATGGTTCTTTGTCCCGTGCTGATACAAATTAAATCGATCCAGCGAGTGTACCGAACCATGACCGGTTGTATTTTACAATGATGAGGTTGTTTTGTACATTTACGTTTTATAATACATTTGACTTATGGCAGAAGCAGCTTTACATATCGGCAGGAAAATTGGACGTATCCGTGAATTGCGAGGCATAAAGCAAGAGGCTTTAGCAGCGGAGTTGGGTATTAGCCAACAAGCAATTTCCAATATTGAGCAGAGTGAAAAAATCGAGGACGAGATATTAGCAAAAATTGCGACAGTTTTAGGTGTAAGCTCTGAAGCAATATCGAATTTTAGTGAAGAAGTACTGATATTCCATATTCAAAACATGCACGACAATTCAACTGCTTATCAATATAACCATCAATGTACATTTAACCCAATTGATAAAATTGTTGAATTATATAATGAAAAGGTTGAGTTACTTGAGCGTCTTTTAGCCAGCGAAAAAGAAAAAAACGAATTTCTAAAGAGTAGTAAATAGCTGGTTGATTTGCTGTTGCG
>CAXTDO010000493.1:0-3580 GCA_964242315.1 uncultured Flavihumibacter sp. | reverse complement strand
ATACAGTGATGAAGCGACCATTAGTTTTATAGCCAATACATCCAACAACAATGCTGCATCTTGCGGGCATTATTCAACTTTAGTCCCGTAGACAAGATTGTGCGCTATATGAGGAAAAGGTTGCCCTGCTTGAACGTCTTTTAGCCAGCGAATAGAAAAACGAATTACTAAAGGGTAGTAATAGCTGATTGATTTCTTACTGCGACTCCCATGACTTGACCCTATAACTTTGTAGCTTTAGAACCCTGTAACATTAGAACTATATAGCTGTCTAACTACAAAGCATACTTAGTAAATGAAAAATCAGAATTTATTCATCATTGGCCTTGGTGCCGGTATTGCGATTGGCGTGGCATTGCACAATGTTGCAGTTGGTACAGCAATAGGTGCGGGTGTTGGCTTTGCGTTATCCAGGCCATCGGCTGCTTGTAATTTGCGCTTATTTAAATTTAAAAGGCGTTAGCACTTATCTTCCGGAGCGCCTGCTCTTTCTCCTGTAATACGAATCGTCCTCGTCGTTGCTTATTTGGACGTTAAAACCATCAAAGCCGCGATGGCCATCAATAGTGGTACGATCATCAGGAACCAGAGCATCCTGATCTGTTTCCAATGATCTTTCTCTACCTGTAACATCTTCTCTTCCATCCGGGTCAGTTGCATTTGGTTCTTCGCGGTTATTTCCAATATCTTTTGCACCGCCTGTATAAAGTTCAGTATTTCTTTCTCCGTTGTGTCTTCCTGCGGAGAGTTCTCCGTAGATTTCTCTTGTCCTGCTGTTTGCTTCGCTAACTGCTTTGCTGTCTCTAATTTGCTCATAGTCTAATTTTTTTATGATCTCTGCCCACTTGAAGCTGTTGCCTAATGCCTGGCCCTTGATCTTAAACCCTTGATGAAAATAGGTGATGCCGGTAATGCGTCCCGTTGATGCTTGGTTGAACAAAAAGCTGATCCCAGCCTGTTCGCCCATTTTAATAAATTCGGCAAGGGAGAGGCCTCGTTGTCTTAACAGGTTCCTTATTATCTCCTGCATAACCATCTTTTCTGATGGTTTGCCCGTACGTATCACCATTTCTATTTCATCCTTCTTCGCGGCTCTTTCTGCTGTTCTACGGCTTGATTGTACTATAGTCAAGCCGAACTGCTTCTCTAAATCACGTAAGATGGCTTCGCTCTTCTTGTAGTTGTTGCTGTCCGATACTACCTCTCCATCAAACGTTATCCTGTTCGCCAATAAATGAATGTGCGGATGTTCTGCATCATGGTGCCGGAAAATGATATACTGGTTATTGGTAAACCCATTGGCTTGCAGATACCGGTGTGCTATTTCTAAAAGCTTTTCATCAGATAGCACCTCATCTTTAGAAAAGTTGAGGCTGGTATGGTAAACGTATCTGTTGAGGTTTGGCCGCTGCTCCCGTACGATTGCGATCTCCCGCCTGATCATATCTTTATCGAGGCTGCTAAAGTTTGTTTCCAGCAATTCAGCGCGTTGCGTAGGATCGGGATGGTAAAGCTTTTTCAGGTTGTAATTCAACGCACCCATAAAGCTTTTACCAATTTTCTGGCTCGCTATCATCTAAAAGAAGTTTAATGATGGTTTCTTGCTGCCGTTGTAACACCGCTATCAAGCTCAATAATCCGGTGGGCATGATGTTGGAATTTGCTTTTCGTGCCAGCTGGTTAAGGTTGACACCTATCTTTTTCAATTCGAAATACGTGCTACTGTCGATCTTTGGCATTTTGGGATTAGGAAACCTTCCTTTGAAAAATCTTTCCCGAATTAGTGTGCCCGGCGCTTTGCCACATAGTTCCGCTACGCTTTCCAGCTTTCTTAATTCGACAGGTGTAAGCCTGACCGTAAAGTTGATCGAGCGGCGGTTGTCTTCGTTAAGTGGTGGCCTTGCCATTGCTTTGGTTAATAGCTGATCTAACCATTAGCACCGCAGTCACAAAATTAGCACCGCCATAAAACTGTCAAGGGTATATGAACAGCGCTATTCTTCTATTTTTGAAGGTGCGCTGCCCTTGACTGTTTTAAGGCTTACTGCTGCCAACTGTTTAAGCGGTACAATGGGTTGGTGTGTTTTAAGTCGTTTATATTGTTGTGGTTTGTTATCGGTCACTCTTTGTTTTTTCCTTTGCCTGTTCGAAGATCTTCATGATGTCCTCGTACTTGTAATAGATAATACCGCCAACCTTGGTAAATGGCAGGATGCCGTTAACCCTTAGATTCTGCAAGGTGCCGGGGGAAATTTTCAACAGGTTTTTAACTTGATAACTCTTCAGCAGCTCCTTTGGTTCTTCGCCTGTTCCGTTAGATCTTCGGATCTCTCTGATTAGCCTTTCCTCCAATTCGATCAGGTCTTGTTTGGTTACAATCTCTATTCCTGCCATGGTTCATAAATTTTGCTTAAATACATTTTTAATTAATTCGTTCTGGCAGCAAAAGAACTTATTTGACAAAGCCTAAAACAGTGAAAGGGGGTGAAGAAAAATCTTCACCCCCTTTTAAATTTGATAATCAAATAAGGTTTATAAACGGATAAAGTATGTTTGCGCCGGGATAGTTGCCAGGAATGAAAAGTTGACAATCATATCTGCTTGGGCGATCTTAGCAATAGTAACTTGGTAGCCATCACGGAGATCAGTTAGAAAGAAAGCACCGCAAAGCCCATACGTTATCTAATTGACCGTTCGGTATATAATGAACTATTTTAAAAGTTATTTTTCTTTCAATAAAATATATGGAGTCATTAATGATTTCCAGGAAACCGATAGCATTGCCGGAAACGATATATTTTATACTTCAATGATCAATCAATCATCATTAGGCAATCTTAGCCCGCAGGCGGTGACCACTAAAAATGAATCTACGTAAAATTTAAAAAAGACGTGTGGGTAGGTCAAAAAACGAAACAGTCTATTGTTTCAGTATAAAAAACAATGGTTGGATTTGTTATTACATTCATAATTGTAAACCATTGTATAGATCGCTAAATGTTTTCAAAAAGAAAACTTTTAGCGACTTAAATATTAAGCTAATTTTATTCTCAGCGCAGCCATATCATCACTTACCTTCTGTTCTATTACCTTGGCATATATTTGGGTGGTGCCAATTTTGGTGTGACCTAACATCTTGCTTACTGTCTCAATCGGAACGTTGTTAGATAGGGTTACAGTGGTGGCAAAAGTATGCCTGGCTATATGAGAGGTAAGATTCTTGTTTATCAGACACAGGTCAGCAATTTCTTTCAGATAGCTATTCATTTTTTGGTTGCTCAACAATGGGAATAACGTTCCGTTGCTTATTGCCCTGTAATCCTTCTCATATTTTCTCAAGATGGCGGCAGCTTTAGGCAGTAGGGGAGTATTAACCGGAATCAGCGTTTTGTTCCGCTCTGTTTTAATCCACAAGCCATTGTCTATACCCACAACAACATTAGAAGCCGTTAGACTGATGGCATCAATATAAGCTAAGCCTGTATAGCAACAGAATACAAAAAGGTCTCTAACGTAATCCAATCTGGGAAGAGCAAACTCCTTTGTTTCCAACGCCAAAAGTTCTTCCTTATTTAGATAT
>CAXTDO010000492.1:0-5400 GCA_964242315.1 uncultured Flavihumibacter sp. | reverse complement strand
TCCGTGGACCTCCGTGCTACCTCGGCTCTTCCTCCGTGGTTAAAAAAAACTTACAACTCAAGCACCAAATCAGTCTCAGCATACCCCACACAAGTGAGCACCAATCCCTCTTTCAGGTCCCTGTTTGTAAGCACTTCATTGATACTCATCTTAACATCACCGGAAACGCATACGAGTGTACAGGACCCACACCTGCCCGCACGGCAACTATATGGCAAGGGAATATTACTTCTAAGCGCAGCCTGCAAAATTGTATCAGGATAACTAACTGAGAACTCAAACACTTTATTCTTCCACCGTAATATAATTTCTTTAGAAGATGTATCAGGCAGCAACAAAGCCGGTGGGATCACATCAACCACAAAATTTTCTTTACGGATATGATCATCGCTTACGCCCATCACCTTCAAAACAAATTGTATCATACGCATGAAGCTTGCAGGGCCGCACATATAAAAATCGTGCGGACTGTTGATGTTTAGGTATGTGCTGAGCAGTTTTTCTAACAAATAATTATTCAATCGTTGCGGAACATGATCTTTATAGATCGGGTTACTTAACAAGTTGATCATCACAAACCGGTTCTCAAATTTATCAAGTAATGCTTCCAGCTCCTCTTTAAATATAATAGATGCTTCATCATGGTTTTGATAAATAAGTAGGGCCCTGGAGAACGGTTCTTCCATCAACAATTTTTTCAGCAATCCATAAATAGGACTGATGCCGCTTCCTGCCGCCAGGAAAAATAGCGTTCTTCTGTTGCTGCTGTCGGTAAGAAGGGTGAACCTGCCGGAGGGGGGTAAAGCCTGCAACACTTCTCCGGCTTGCAAATGATCAATAAGATACCTGCTGACGGCGCCATTTTCAATTCTTTTGATCAGGATGGTCAGATCTTTATCAACTCCGGGTGTGCTGCTGATAGAGTAAGATCTCCGTAATTCCTTTCCATGAAAATCTATAATGAATGTTAGAAACTGTCCGGCCTGGTATGAAACCGCCTGGTTATCATCTCGTTCCAGCGTTACAAGGATGGCCTCATTGGCTGCCGGTTTGATTTTCGTCACGCGTAGCGGAAGTGTGTCCATTGCAGTGTTAGGTTTGAGGTACCAGGTATCAGGTATGAGGTATGAGGTGTGAATGATGAGTTAAGAAGATTATTGCAATTCATCATTTATACTCCATACCTCATACCTGATACCTGATATCACGCTGAAGATAAAATTTTCCTCGTCTTGAAACGTATAGACCTATTTTTATTTATGTTTGCAATATAATAAGACTGAAGGACTGCGGTATAAGTAAATGACCAGTTGAATCAGTACTTATTCCTACCTAAAAATTAAAATTTGCTTTATGAACCAAGGTCCAAAGGATAGTTCCAGAAGGAAGTTTATCCGAAACACATCGATTGCTGCATCCGGATTTTTCATTGTTCCCCGGCATGTTTTAGGAAGGGGTTTCGTTGCCCCCAGTGATAAATTAAACATAGGCTCCATAGGCGCGGGCGGTAAGGGACAAAGCGATATTGCTAACTTTTTCAAATCGGGCAACGCAAATATTGTTGCATTGTGCGATGTAGATGACAGGCAGTCTAAAAAAACGAGGGAAAGTTTTCCTAAAGCTACTTACTACCGCGACTGGCGCGAGATGCTCGAGAAAGAAAATAAAAACATTGATGCCGTCTCCGTATCCATACCCGACCACGGGCACGCTGCGGCAGCATTAGCTGCTATGCAACTGAAAAAGCATGTGTACGTACAGAAACCGATGACTCATGATATCTTTGAAGCCAGAACGTTAACCGAAGCAGCCAGGCATTATAAAGTAGTAACCCAAATGGGCAACCAGGGCTCATCCGGTGATGGCGTGCGGTTAATGCAGGAATGGTACAACGCAGGACTGATTGGTGACGCTCATACCATTCGTTGCTGGACTAACCGCCCGGTTTGGCCACAGGGGATAGGTGCACCAACAGAAAAGGAAGAAGTGCCAAAGGAACTGGACTGGAATTTATGGCTTGGCCCTACAAAAATGCATGATTACCATAAAACATACGTACCATTTAGCTGGCGCGGTTTCTGGGACTTTGGAACAGGCGCATTAGGTGATATGGGTTGCCATATTATTGACCCTCCTTTTAAAGTGGTAGGACTTGGTTACCCATCTGAAGTAGAGTGCAGTGTTGCGGATATTTACGAAAAAATGTGGACTCCCGCTTATCATCCTGAAAGCTGCCCAGCCGCTTCTTCTATCATCCTTAAATTTCCCGGTAAGAACGGCAAGCCTGACGTTAAACTAACCTGGATGGATGGAAATATCCGCCCTGAACGCCCGAATGAATTAGGACCAGACGAAAAGATGGGTAATGATGATGGTGGCGCCATTATAGAAGGTACCAAGGGTAAGATGATGTGCGGTTGTTATGGCGCTAATCCAACCTTACTGCCTACGTCAAAAACCAAAGAGGTGAATGTTCCGCAAACCATAGAAAGGGTTCCCGGCGGACAGGAAGGTCACTATGCGCAATGGGTTAACGCATGCATCGCTGGATTCGGTAAAGGAAAAACGAGCTCGAACTTTGATTATGCAGGTCCGCTTACTGAAACGGTTTTATTTTCAAATCTCGCATTGCGTAGCTGGTATCTTAAAAATTCTTCCGGCAAATTTGAAGGAAGGAAAAAAATACTCTGGGATGCTGCAAATATGAAGGTTACCAATTTCGACGACGCTAACCAATTCATTAAGAGGGATTACAGGGAAGGATATGCGATGAAGGGTTTTTAAGCTTTCATCTTAAAATTTTAAATAAAATAAGGGGCATCATTTGATGCCCCTTATTTTATTTGAGATAAGACCTGATAAACCAGGCCAGCTTTTCGTGCTGTTCCATGATACCCGTTACAAAATCTGCGGTTCCCGCGTCCTTGTAATCATCGTTGATGACATCTATCTCTTTCCGGATATTTATGATGATGGATTCGTGATCTGACAGTAAATTTCTAAGCTGCACTTTTTGATCTGTAGTGTAGTCTTCTTCCGCAAGGCGGGTTGTTTTAAGAAAATCTTTGAGGCGCCCTTCAGCATAATGTCCAAGATACCTGATGCGCTCAGCTATCTCATCAATGATCTCCTCCAGTTCCTTATACTGGCTTTCATACAATTTATGCAGTTCGATAAAATTATCGCCTTCAATATTCCAGTGATAATTACGCGTTTTCATGTACAGCACAGTTTCATCTGCTAACAATGTATTTAACACGTTTGCAACTGATTGTAAATTTTTATCCGTAATACCGATATTTGCTTTCATGATGAATGTTTTATTATTAACGTTACTGTGATACGATAGTTTGCAAGGTATAAAGAACGCTATGTGTTTTTTAACCACGGAGCAGGATTCAGGATTAAAAATAATCTATCAAATTTCGATGCAAACTTCTGTAGATTATTTTTAATCCTGAAAATCCTGCTCCGTGGTTAAAAAAATTACAATGCATCTTTATCCAACAAACTGGCCAGTTGCAACAGCTCCCTGTATTTGTACCGGTTCTTCTCATCGTCAAAACACTTTGAGAATTCTTCCAGGAGGTATTGAATGATCCGTTGGTTGGTGAGGGGTTTGAAATAGGAGGAGGTAGGAGTGATAGACAGTCCGCTGAAATAAGTTTCCACATCCTTAAAAGTAAATATCTGTCCGCTCATCGGGTCAATATAGAACTGAATTTTGGATGCAGGGTTTCTTGAATCAGGTTCCCAATCCTTGGCGTTTATATCGAAAAAACCCAGCACAAATTGCCGTGGAATATTTATGGCTTTTATTGGTACGTCCAGAAGTTCGCACATCACCAGGTATAGGATGCCATTACTGAAGGAGTTACCTTTTTTTGTATCCAGCAGCTTGTTCAACAAAAATACGTTGGGGTCTTTGTAAGATATTTCAACTCCTTTGAAATTGTAATAACTATAAAGGATGGTTGTTAATACATTAGTTTGCTCAAGAGCAGTGAGGTAACTATTTAATTCGAGCCAGATGTTGCGGCGGATCTTTTCGATTTCCTGCATTACTGAAGAAACCGCCAGTTCCGGGTATTGAAATTTACAAATAAGTAAAGCACCTGTCAGGAGATCCGGCTCGCGTTGATTTTTCCATTGAACAAGCTCCGTTGTAAGGTCCCGGAGGTGTAAGCGGTGAATAAGCATTTCTATCCGCTCCTGAACTTCTTCATCAGGAGTATTCTCCCACAGGTTCTCAAGGTTAGGGATTATATGTTTACCAAAGGAAACAATACGTTCACTAACGGTGGTAAAAACTTCTTTATCAGGATCATCAATCAAATGAAACAGTGCCGATATTTCTCTCGTTTCTTCCATCTTCCACTCATTTAATATTGTTAGACATCACAACCTTCAAATATGTTGTTGCCCTTTAAAAATTAAATTTCGTGGTAAGTAATGAAATGTAGTCATCAAACTTCTCCACGTTTGTGGATAAAATTATTTGCGCCTACTTATAAATGTTTACACTTTCTTTTTCCTTGCTACTTTCTTCGGTGGATTGGCTTTAACGTCTTCAATGATAGCTTTTACTTCTTCGGCGGTCAAGGCCTCGGGATCGTCCTGCTTTTCTTTCGGGATCTTGAAATTACGTAAGCCCTGCTTGATATAAGGACCATACGGTCCCCTCAGCAACTGAATTTTTTCTTTTTCAAAAACTTTTATAGTCCTTTCATCCTTAGCCTTTCTTTTTTCGGTAATGATAGGTGATGCTTCGTCCAGGGAGATGGTATAGGGATCAAATTCTTTCCCCAACGAATAAAATTTCTTATCGTGCGCTATATAAGGACCGAACTTACCAATGCTAACCGTAACATCTGAATCTTCAAACTGTCCGATATTACGGGGAAGCTTAAAAAGCTCCATTGCTTCTTCCAGGGTGATGGTCTCTATGCTTTGCGCTGCCTTTAGCTTTGCAAATCTTGGTTTCTCTTCATCGTTTACATCGCCGATTTGCACCATCGGACCGTATCGCCCCATACGCGCTGTGATCTTTTTGCCGGTAGCTGCTTCAACACCTAATTCTCTTTCCCCTTTGATCCGTTCGGCATTTTCAATGGTTCGCTCTATATCTTTTTTAAAAGGATGATAAAAATCATCTATCATGGAGCTCCACTTGATGTTGCCATTGGCTACTTCGTCAAATTCTCCTTCAATTTTGGCGGTAAAACCGTAGTCCATTACATCCTTGAAATACTGATTGAGAAAATCAGTGACAACGAGCCCCAGGTCGGTGGGAAATAACTTCGATTTTTCGGCGCCTGTATTTTCCTGGTCTGTTTGTTTATTGATAATATCTTCTTTTAGTACCAGCGTTCTGAAATTGCGCTTTACACCTTCCTTATC
>CAXTDO010000491.1:0-5407 GCA_964242315.1 uncultured Flavihumibacter sp. | reverse complement strand
ATACCTCATACCTCATACCTCATACCTCATACCTCATACCTCATACCTCATACCTATAAGATCATCTTTTCAATTGGCACTACCAGAATCCCCTGTGCGCCGGCTTCTTTTAATTTTTCAATGATCTCCCAGAATTCATTTTCATTCAGCACGCTGTGTACACTGCTCCACCCTGGTTCTGCCAGCGGCAGCACAGAAGGACTTTTCATGCCGGGCAACAAACCGACGATCTTATCCAGGTTTTCATTCGGCGCGTTGAGCAGAATGTATTTGTTGTTCCTGGCTTTCTTTACCGACTGGATTCGAAACAATAATTTATTAAGAAGTGGCTGTTTTTCGTCAGACAGCGCATTGTGCCTGATCAGCACGGCTTCAGACTTTAAAATTGTTTCCACTTCTTTTAACCCATTCATAAATAAAGTAGATCCACTGCTTACCAGGTCGCAAATAGCATCTGCCAAACCAATACCAGGCGCTATTTCAACAGAGCCGCTGATTTCATGAATATCGGCAGTAATGTTATTTGCTCTTAAAAAGTTTTCAACGATTAATGGATAACTGGTAGCAATCTTTTTTCCTTCCAGGTAATTGACACTTTCGTATTTTTCATTCCTGCCTACTGCAATAGACAACCTGCATCTTCCATAACCAAGCTTTTCCACAATAGTTACCTGCTTGTTTTTTTCAAGCACCACGTTTTCTCCCACAATACCTATGTCTGCCACCGAATCCTCAATGTATTGAGGAATATCATCATCACGAAGAAAGAAAACTTCCAGCGGGAAATTGGAAGCTTCCGCCTTAAGCTTGTTAACCCCGTTAGAAATATCAATGCCGGATTCTTTCAATAATTTCACAGAATCCTCATGCAAACGACCAGACTTTTGTATAGCGATTTTAAGCTTCATTGTTATCTACTGTTGCCAGATAAAGTTTTTATTACAATTTCAAATGCAGATTCCCTTGCAACCTCTTATCAAAAAAAACAAGGGCTTACTTTTGGTAAGCCCTTAAATGTTTTATTATTACTCACAAAACAAGGCCTACCCGATTGGAAGGTGATGCATGTGATGAATGTTAACTATTGATTTCATAATGCGGCAAAAATAAGGTGACTGGTTGATTGCG
Organism: uncultured Flavihumibacter sp.; assembly: GCA_964242315.1. Classification (GTDB taxonomy): domain Bacteria; phylum Bacteroidota; class Bacteroidia; order Chitinophagales; family Chitinophagaceae; genus JADCRZ01. The sequence goes on along the minus strand of CAXTDO010000491.1, from coordinate 4,279 downwards.
CAAAAATTTGTTTTACATTTACTACTGTATTGCAGCACTTATCGGATATAAACCTTAGGGATTTGTTAAGAATGATAGTTTGGGTTAACCATTGGATGGTAATTAGCGACTATTTCATAAATAACCACACATTGAAGCCACTTTCCTTTTTTATAATTATTGTATTGTTATCGGTAACCGGCAAAGGTATACACGCACAGCAGGTAGATAGCATTTTCTTTCACCTGTATACTGATAGTCTGAAAAAAGGAACCTATAATTATATTAACGTAGATGGTAAAACGCACGAAGGCAGGTGGACACCATTGACGAGCCAGCAAATTAATTTTACCTCCAGTGGGGGTAAATTTGAAGGTAACAACCTGGTGCTTGATAAAGATTTCAAGGAAGATAGCGTAACAGTCACTGCAGGCCTTAAGGCAAATAGTATCGTGAAAAAGACAGTTACCATTTATATAAAGAAGATAGAATACAACGAAAAGTTGAAGACAACTGAAGAAATTATGAGAGAGATGCAGAAGCCTAAATCTAAGAACAGGTAGTAGCTAGCCTTAAAAGTTTTTTTAAACACAGAGGGCATAGAGGGAGGAAACACAGAGCGCGGAGGGTTTCCTCTGTGATCTCTGTGTTACCTCCCTCTGCGCCCTCTGTGTTTAAAAAAACTTCGAACGATTAATGTCTTATGATCCCATTTTCTTGGCATCTTCCAAAAACTTCGCTAATCCAATATCAGTAAGAGGATGTTTCAACAATCCTAAAATAGATTCCAAGGGAGAAGTACAAACGTGGGCACCCGCTTCCGCACAACGGATGATGTGCAAGGCAGACCTGATAGAAGCAGCCAGTATTTCTGTTTTAAAACCCTGAATGGTATATATATTGGCAATCTGTTCAATAAGTTGAACCCCATCCCAACCGCTGTCATCGATGCGGCCTAAAAACGGTGAAACATACGCAGCGCCTGCTTTTGCAGCAAGAATAGCCTGTCCGGCTGAAAACACAAGGGTGCAGTTAGTTTTGATACCATTATCTGTAAACCATTTTATTGCTTTAACGCCATCCTTGATCATAGGAACTTTCACAATGATATTAGGATGTATGGCGGCTAACTTTTTACCTTCTTCAACAATTGTTTTAAAATCTACCGATAACACTTCAGCGCTTATATCACCCTGAACTATTTCACAGATCGTTTTATAGTGAGCCATCACCGCTTCCTCACCTTTAATACCTTCTTTAGCCATTAGAGATGGGTTTGTAGTAACGCCATCCAGAATGCCTAATTCATTTGCTTCACGGATCTGGTCAAGATTCGCCGTGTCTATAAAAAATTTCATACTTGGAAAATTTGATAATGGAGGTAAAATAAAAAAAGTGGCAAGTTACTTATATCGCACCGCTACAACCGCTTACCCTTGCTGCCTTCCGACCCTGGGGGATTCAGCAGGAGCTGGTCGTATAAGACTTGCCGCGGCAAATATAGGGATTTGATAATAATTAATCATTAATCATTATCAAAAGCCTATCCCCTGTCTTCCTGCCAGCGAATTAACACGGGTGAAGCCCACCAGTTCGTCTGCCCTTCCGCCTAGCGGACGGTAATACACGAGTATTGTGTAATTATTTTCTGTTTCAAAAAAGTTGCCCTCGGTGCCTTCAAAAGAAGCATTCGACCCGTCAGAATTTCTGGTGATGTACGAATAATCGTAGTAACCCTGTTTCAAAAAAAGCGAAGTTTCATACATTCCTTCCTGCTCATTGTAATTCATTCTGGCCGATTCCAGGTCTCCGTAGTTGGTTAATTCGCCAAACAGGTACACGTCTTTATTTTGATAGGGTGCTTTTCCTGTCGGCATATACCTGAAATGGACCGTAGCGTAATCAGATTGCCATAACGGATTGATGCTTTCCGTTACGTCATTAAAGAACATGCCGTTATTGTCGCGGTAAAATACAAAGCGCTGCGTAGCGCGATCTGCGTCGGGCTTTACAAACACTTCTGTTTTATTATTTGCATAAGTGGCACGTTCCACGCGGTCGCTCTGCAGCCGGAAGCTGCGAAGATCCAGCCAGCGCCATTCCCGTCCGCCCGGAAAAAGTGCATCACTTTCGGTATTATATTCGAGTATGCCCTGCCGTATGAAAGTAGGACGGATGTTATGGATGTAATTATCCCACCTGTTGTTTTGTAAAATGCAAACACTTACCTGCTGCATCGCATTCATTACGTTCAGTCTGCTGGTATTAACGGTGAACTGAATTTTCTGCTGTGTTCTGAAAAACTGGCCGTTAAAAGGTTGCTGTATCTGTGCTGCTATATCAACTCCCGGCTTTACTACCAGCAAGCGCCGGCTGAAAAGCAGTTTAGATGTGTCACCATCTGCAAACACTTTCAACAGGTAATTTCCTGAGCGGGAAGGCAGGCAGCTTCTGTCGGGCAACACTGCCTGGTAATGGGTATACCTGGTGAATGCAATAGAGGATGCCCTGTAATTGCTGATGCGTACCTGTGTAAAACCGCTGATATAATCAAACTGGCTATACAAAGCCTGCGACCAGTCTGCATTACAGAGCAGGTAGGTATAAGCATAATTCCTTACGCCGCCGTTTAAATCATCAAAGTGAAGCTCCATCTGGTCTGCACTGCCGAGTGTCCAAACCGGGTAAGCCAACGGATTGCCTGCCACGTTTAATTTGATAGATTTGATATTAGGGGCGTAAATATGATCGGGAATCTGTGCTTTAACAGAAACGATTGAAAATAATAAAAAGAGTATGATGATAGGCTTCATTGTAAAAAATTAAGAGAATAAAAAAATTATCTAAACCGCTGATGAAAATGATGAGGTGATGGGCATGATAAGAACTCATAAAAATCAGTTAATCATTTCCATCAACGGTCAAAGTTGCAATATTTACGGATATATGTCAGAAAAACAAGTCACTATATTCATATACGGTCTATTTTTGATTTACTAAAAGAAACACACGCATTTGAATCTTTCCAACTTTATAGCCCGTCGCACTGCTTTTAATCAACAACGTTCTTTTTCGCGTTTCATTATACGGCTGGCAACAGCAGCTACCATTATCAGCGTTGCAGCCATGATTATTGCCATGGCTTTCACCAATGGTTTTCAATATACCATTAGTCAAAAAATATTCAGCATTTTCGGGCATATCAGGGTTCAGCATTTCGAACCTAACAAAGTTTCCTTCGCCCAGGAATCACCGATAGAAAAAAATGATACGGTAACCCAAATTCTACGGCAAAATCCTGAGATTAAAACGATCCAGCCTTTTGCTACAAAGAACGCTATTTTAAAAACCGGTGAAACGATTGAAGGCGTTCTTTTTAAAGGAGTGGAGAAAAATTATGACTTTAATAACCTTAAAAGCTTTTTAATAAGCGGCCACTGGATCAGCTTCCCTGACAGCGGTTACAGCAATGAAATCAATCTTTCCCAGTCTACTGCCAACCAGTTGAAACTGAAGTTGAACGACCAGGTGCTTATATTTTTTATTCAGGCAGACGGGTCACCACCGCGCATGAGAAAACTGACGTTATCAGGTATTTACAAAACCGGGATAGAGGAGTATGACAAGCTGATTGCATTTGGCGACCTCAAGCTGATACAGCGGCTCAACAACTGGAAGAAAGATGAGATCGGCGGTTACGAGATCTTTTTAAAAGATCACCATAACATGGACGCCGTTAACGAGGAAGTGTATAATGAACTGCCCTCCATGTGGAACAGCAGAACCACACAGGAAATCAATCCCAATATCTTTGACTGGCTGAATTTGCAGGATCAGACAATCGTCATCGTGTTAATTATCATGACGGTGGTGGCTGTATTAAATCTTATCACCTGCCTTATTATCCTGGTGCTTGAAAGAACCAGGATGGTGGGTGTTTTAAAAGCCCTGGGATCGTCAGATCAACTGGTTCAAAAAATATTTCTGATGCAGGGGGCTATCATTGCGATCATCGGAATAGCACTTGGCAACCTTGTAGGACTGGGATTTTGCTGGCTGCAGCAACGTTATGGGTTTATTTCGCTTCCGGAAGACATGTACTATATCTCCAAAGCAGAGGCCCGCGTGGTGTGGTGGCAGGTGTTACTGGTGAATAGCGGAACTTTTTTGGTTTGCTTCCTGGTACTGATTATCCCAACGTTTATCATTAAGAGGATTCAGCCTGTTAAGGCGATACAGTTTCGTTGATTTTTTTAACCACGGAGGAAAAGCCGAGGTAGCACGGAGGTCCACGGAGGAA
>CAXTDO010000490.1:0-5408 GCA_964242315.1 uncultured Flavihumibacter sp. | reverse complement strand
GACCCTGCCTGCGGCACCGGCGGTTTCTTCCTCGCTGCCTATGACTGGATAACTGAAAACTGCGAGATGGACAAATCACAAAAGCAGTTTCTGAAATATAGTACATTCAATGGTAATGAGATTGTTGCCGGCACGCGCAGGCTGGCACTAATGAACCTGTTCCTGCACAACATTGGCGATATCGACAGTCCGGATATTTTTATTTCACCCAACGACTCCTTGATTGCCGCTTCACCAACAAGGTATGATTATGTGTTGGCCAATCCACCCTTTGGCAAAAAAAGCAGTATGACCTTCACCAACGAAGAAGGCGAACAGGAAAAAGAAGACCTTACCTATAACCGCCAGGATTTCTGGGTGACCACCAGCAACAAGCAACTCAATTTTGTACAGCATATAAAATCAATGCTCAAAACAACAGGACTGGCAGCAGTAGTGCTCCCCGATAATGTGTTGTTTGAAGGCGGTGCCGGTGAAACTGTTCGAAAAAGATTATTGGAGACCACAGACCTTCATACCATCCTTCGTTTACCCACAGGCATCTTTTACGCCAATGGTGTTAAAGCAAACGTGCTGTTCTTCGATGGCAAACCTTCCAGCAAAGATCCCTGGACAAAAGAAGTCTGGGTATATGATTACCGCACCAATATTCATCATACCCTAAAGAAAAATCCACTCCAGCTTAAAGACATGCAGGATTTTATCAGCTGTTATAATCCAAAAAACCGTCACAATAGAAAAGACCTCTATAGTGCCACCAATCCCGAAGGCCGCTGGCGCAAATTTACTTATGACGAGATCATCGCAAGGGATAAAACAAGTCTTGATATTACTTGGCTAAAAGATAAATCACTCACAGATCTTGATAACCTCCCTGACCCGGATGAACTGGCTTTGGAAATTGTTGAAAACCTGGAAGCGGGATTGCTGAGTTTTAAAGCAATTATTGCTTCTTTAAACACGAAATAAATGATGGATATTAAAGATTATTCTATCGATGAGCACATTCACCGATTTGCTGTATGGACTGCTGCAAGGGCTGCATCCAGGGGACGATTAAAGAATACAGAAGTCGAATTCCTGATTGACAATAGCAGGCTTAGAGAAAAAGTTGCAGAAATCAGGCAGGACAATTCTTTAAATGATATCTCTTACCGGAATTGGTTAAAAGAGAATTGTGAAGTAATGTGCAATCTGGTTAAGCAACAAAACTGGGGCGATTATAAGTCTGATTACTTCTGTACTGGTCTTTCGGCCAAGATCATCAGTACCTATATCAAAACTGTTGAAGTAATTCCTACTAGAGGATTATCATTATTATCTGAAGTGGCATATCCTCCGATTGATAGTATTCTGCTGAAAAATCTCAACAAAAAGCATGACTTAAAGCTTAAAACAAATTGGTCAAAATTTGATTGGTTGGATTATGAGCAAAAACTTGATATGCTTAATCTCTATTATCCAGGCACTCCCAAATGGAAAATTGAAGTAGATTGGAAGGTATCCAATGAAGATGATCCGCTAATACCTGAGGCATTACTTGAAACCGTTTGAGAAATGTTTCGTTCTTACCATTTTGTTAAACGACTTACCGCTGACTTTTGCCTTATAAGTAAAATGAATTGCTAATTAACGTCCAACACAACTTTAGTTATGTGAGATATCGCATCGGGCATAATGTTATAAATCATACGATGGAATTTAATTCCTAGTTAAAGTATGTTTTTACTTTCTGAAACCTTTATAACAACTAAATTTATCACAATCTATCTTAACCTTGTTATCTCATGAATGTAGCAATTGTTCATTTTACTGATATTCATTTTACAGAAAAGACAAATATCGATAATAAAATAAGTCCTATTTGCCGGGCCATTATTAAAGATTCTAGAGGGGTAAATAAAATTTACATTATTATCAGTGGGGATATTGCTTATTCAGGCAAGTCAGAAGAATATGCTAAAGCCCGAAACTTCTTTAGCGTTCTAACTCAATTAATAATAGCGGAATGTCCTGGCGTGGTCTTTAAATTTATAATTGTTCCAGGTAATCATGACTGCAACTTTAATGGCTTCAATACTCAATTAAGAAGAAATGTTATACAAAATGTTAATTATCAGACCCTAGGTGATGATAACAGTTTGATTGAACTCTGCTTAAGTGTTCAATCAAGTTTTTGGGATTTCTATGCCTTTTATAACCCAGTCCCTAACGATAAAATGTTCTATCAAATTAATGATATTATTGATGAGAAAACGGTGACTTTTAGTTGTTTAAATACCTCCTGGATGTCACAGATGAACGAACAAGTTGGCGGAATATTTTACCCTTCAAAGCGATACGAGTCTTTCATTCGGCCTAGTTCGGCATTAAATTTTGGCGTATGGCATCATCCTTACAACTGGTTAAACCCAAACACTGCGGAAAACAACAAGAAGGAATTTGAGCGTTTCACTGAACAACTTGCTTCAACTCATTTCTTTGGACACGAACATGAACATTCAATGTATAAGATGGAAAACCAAATTACAGGTGACAAAATCAACCTTTTATCAGGAGAATTATTGAATGACGATAAAAAGAAACATCTTTCAGGATTTCAAACCTTAGTAGTTGATTTAAATTCTCTAACCGCTATTCTAAAAAAGTATCAATGGAGTTCAGGAATTTATGTTACGAGTGAAGAAAAACCAATTAACCTAGCCCTTATTGTTGACAGAACTTTGAAAGTAAACGATGATTTCATTAAAAGCCTTGAGGAAATCAAAATCCCTTTGATAATTGATAACAAAAAGGATATTAAGCTAAGTGACATATTTGTTTATCCAGATTTAGACTACGCACACTCCGACTCCAGAATGTTTGACAACTACATAAATGCAAATAGATTACTGGAAAAAGATTCTAAACATTGCCTTTTAGATGGAGAAGCTCAGACGGGAAAAACAAGTCTTTTAATAATGTTTTTCTTTAGGCTATATGAAAGAAAACTTTATCCATTGTTCTTAAATGGAAAAGACCTAAAAGAGCTTAACCTTAACAAGGTTATAAAGAAGGCATTTAGACAACAATATTCTACGGACAAATTGCAACTAGAGAAGTTTTTGCAGATGGAAATTGAGAACAAAGTACTAATTGTTGATGACTTTCAGGATTGTGAGTTTAACTCTGCAATGACCAAGACCTTTTACGACGAAGCTATCCTTCAATTTGGCAAAGTGATAATTATGCTAGATTCAGCAAGCAGTATTATCCCATCCATGAAAGCCGAGTTCCACGATATTAACTTTTATAATATCAAACCCCTAGGTTTTAAAAAACGAAACGAACTAATTGAACGGTATCAGTTGCTTAAAGAGAATCCTTACACTTTGAACGAACAAATATTTCTAGAAACGGTAAAAACCTCTTTTGATAACGTGCAATCTATATTAGGTGATAAACTAATACCATCATATCCCGTTTTTATTCTTTCCATTTTACAAGCATTAGAATATAAACCCCTTAAACAGAATGAAACATCATTTGGATATTGTTATCAGACATTAATTCACTACTCATTATTTAAAGCAGGCATCTCAAATGATCAAATTGATACATATTTTAACTTTTTAGCTGAATTAGCCTATTATTTTATTGTAAAAGAAGTCGAAACAATCAACAGATCGGAAATAAACAGTTTTTATTTCAGTTATCAAGAAAAATTTCTTTGTCCAGCCTATGACGTTTTGTATCGGGCTTTAATACAGTCGAAAATACTTTACGAAACCGATTCCGAAATAGGATTTGGTTATAACTACATACTTTATTACTTATCAGCAAAGAAGATTTCAGATATACATAATACAAAAGATGGCACCCAGATAGTTGAGAAACTATTCGCAAAAATGCATATTGAACGAAATGCGAACATTTTAGTTTTCATAACCCATCACTCGAAAGACATAAATTTTATTGAGCAATCTCTGCTAAACACAATGGTGATCCTTGATAAAAACAATCCAATTACATTAAATAAAAATGATCCATTCTATAACGAGATATTCGAATTTGCTGACCAGTTGAAAAATGATATTCTTGAAATCAATCGTAGTCCTAAGGAAGAAAGGGAGAAAATGTTAGAATCAAAAGATAGAAACCAGCGTAAAATCGAAAGTTCCGAAAGCACGTCAAAAGAAAACGATTTAGAAGACCTAAATAATCTTATTTTACCTTTCCACCAGTCATTTAGATCTATTGAAATAGTTGGCCAAATAATAAAGAATCGGAAGGGATCACTCCCAAAATCTCAATTGATTGAAATGATCTCAGAACTGTATGTAACCGGGTTTAGAACTATTGCTTATTTAAGCGATTTATTAACCTCAGCAAGGACAGATGTTATAAACCTGATTAACGAAGAAACTAAGAACAGTGAAGACAAGCGAAATATTGAAAAAAAAATTACTCAATTCGTTCAAATGGTCAGTTTCCAGGCTTGTTTGGGAGTATTTAGTAAACTTACCCATTCGTTAGGCAACAAGGACTTAAAAAATTTATATAAAGAAGTCGCTGCCAAAATGGACACTCCAGCTGCTAAACTGGTTTCATTTATGATCAACTCCTATTATAGTTCCATTAGCGTCGAAGAAGTGAAGTTGTTAGCAGAAGATTTAAAAGACAATTTAGTTGCGTTAAAAATATTGCGAAACACAGTCAAACTTTATGTATATAATAAAAACCCTGACTTTGTAATAAAGCAGAAATTGGCAAGTAACTTGAACATGGCTCTAGCCTCAAATATCCATTCCAAAGAAATGTCGAAAAAGTAAAAAGCTGTCCGGAATCTGTCCGAACAGCTCATAACTAATTGATAATCAATCCCAAAAGTCGGGGCGGCAAGATTCGAACTTGCGACCTCCTGCTCCCAAAGCAGGCGCGATAACCGGGCTACGCTACGCCCCGAACTCTGTATTCCCTGCCTTACCCCGGTTAACTGGTAAGACACCCACTCCTTTATTCGTGGGGTGCAAATGTAGGGATTAACCATGTATCATCCAAACAAAGATTTAACTTTAGATCCAAGCTATCATTAACACAACATACATGAAAGATATACCATCGCTCTACCAATGGGCAGGGGGCAAGGAAAAACTGGAACTGCTCACCGATGTTTTCTATAGCAAAGTACTCAAAGACGACCTGCTCTCCCCGGTGTTTAAAAATATGTCAGGCGATCACTCCAGACATGTAGCACACTTTATTGCAGAAGTATTCGGCGGACCAACACTGTATACCGGCGACGATAAGGGAAGTCATGCAGGCATGGTACAACATCATATAGGTAAAATGCTCGACGAGCCAAAACGAAAACGATGGATGCACCTGCTGCTGGAAACGGCCGATGAAGTGGGGCTACCCGATGATCC
>CAXTDO010000489.1:0-5408 GCA_964242315.1 uncultured Flavihumibacter sp. | reverse complement strand
GCTTGATGGCAACCATGGCTGCCGCCGGTCCTCTTGATACATTTACCGTATCGCCCTGCATGCTGATAAATTGGTCTTTACCTTCAAAGTTCATGGGTGTGCCGTTAAATGCCAGCACAATGGCCACTACGATTGATATCGGCAACAGCACCTGCGTACACGATTTAACGAAATAATTATAGAAGTTACCCAGCGTATCGGCGTTTTTTTCCTTCATGGCTTTGTATACAACTGCACATGCCGCCATACCGGTACCTGCACTAATGAACTGGAATAACATCAATAATAACTGCCCGAGGTAAGACACTCCTGATTCACCCGAATAATGCTGCAGGTTGGTATTGGATACAAAACTAACCGTAGTATTAAAGGCAAGATCGGCGCTCATAGATGGGTTGTTATCAGGATTTAATGGAAGCCAGCTCATATTCATCAGGCCAAACATGGATATTAAAAACCATACAAGATTGATAACTAATAACGCAACCAGATTCTGCTGCCATGTCATTTCGATTTCAGGATGTATTCCTCCAAGTTTAAAAAACAGTTTGTCAACAGGATTTAACACAGGGCTTAACCAGGTACGGTCTCCGCTATAAACCTTACCAATATAGCGTCCCAATGGAATAGCCAGTAAAATTGTAGCGATATATATGGCAAGAATGCCAGGAATTTCGGTCGTCATATTTTAATTTTTAATGCACGTAATAAGTCTGCCTGCCTTTTATAAATGGCTTAAAACTTTTCCGGCTTAATGAGTACATAGCAGATGTAACAAAACACTAGAATTGCCAAAATAAATAATGGTATCATAGTTTATATTTTATCAAAGAAGTCAATTGATTTAAAAAATAATGCAAAGCACAGGAGGCCCGCAACAATTAATATCAGTGTGAGCATGGTGTATACTTTAAATGATTTTTAATGTACTAAATGCCTGATTTTAAAATCTGCTGTATGTATGCCGAGTGTAAGCTCAATGGCATAAGAGCTTGTATCTTTCTTTTTTCTTCCCTGCTGCATAAACTAAGTAAAGAGGAGAACGAGTATATATAAATGTTTTCTATTGCATCTTTCACCGCTCTGTTACCGCCGGAATAAAAATTTTCAGCGATCATAAAACATTTCTTTACTATTTTTAAATCATGCTGTATTACCTTTCTCCTGGTATATTTAGCCAGGCATTGCATGGTTTTAATGATATTAAGTGATGTAGACACGTTTTTTAATTCTTCTGTTATTTCAGGAAGTTCAATTGCCAGGTAGGCAGGCACTTCAAATTGATTGATCATGCTGTTTCTTTTAGAATAACTCTTATGGCCAAACATGTGCCTCAAACCCACCTGCTATCTAAAAATAATGGAATGCTTTACTGTATTGAGTTAGAAGGGATAATGCTGTTTACCGTATAAAAAGTTTATAAAAAAACCCTTCCGTTTTGGAAGGGTTAATTGTTAAAACGAAATGGTTTATTTGATATCATACTCTTCAATTTTCCTGTACAGGGTGGTAAGTCCGATATTAAGCAACCGGGCCGTTTCGGTTTTATTGCCATGGGTATACGCCAATACTTTTGCGATATGCTTTTTTTCTATTGAAGCCAGATCAAATAAAGTAACAGCATCATTATAGGATGTGTCCTGAAATTCGAATGGCAAACTGCTTGCAGTGATCCACTCGCTGGTTTCTAATATTACCGCTCTCTCAATTATATTTTTCAATTCCCGTATGTTTCCCTTCCAGTCATGCTGTTGCAGTATTTTATTTACCTGTGGTGACACACCCTTCAGATTTTTATTTGTTTTATTTGCAAATATCTCCAGGTAATAGTTAGCTAAAAGAGGAATGTCGTCTTTTCGTTCCCTGAGTGGAGGAAGCGTGATGGCAAAAACATTTAAACGGTAAAAAAGATCTTCGCGAAAGCTCTGCTTTTTGATCTCCTCTCTAAGATCGCGATTAGTAGCAGCTATAACACGAACGTTTACTTTTATTGATTTGGTATCTCCTACCTTTATGAATTCACCTGTCTCTAAAAACCTGAGCAGCTTACTTTGCAGATCAGGATGCATTTCTCCTATTTCATCAAGAAACAGTGTGCCCGAATTAGCTTCTTCAATTAATCCTCTTTTATCTTTCATGGCACCCGTAAAAGCACCGGCTTTATGTCCGAACAGCTCGCTTTCCAGCAGCTCTTTTGAAAGGGCGCTGCAGTTAAGGGCAAGAAACGATTTGCCGAACTTTGAACTCGCGTTATGTATCGCTTGTGCAAATACCTCCTTACCGGTTCCTGTTTCGCCTAACAACAATACGGTAGTATCCGTTGGGGCTACTTTTCTTGCCAGGTCGATGGCATTGGTAAGCGGTTTGGAGTTTCCTACTATACTTTCAAAGCTGTATTTTTTACCAACCAGGTTTTCGAGCCTTGCAACTTTCTTTTGCAGTTCTACCTTTTCAATGGCTTTATACAACAGTGGAATTACCCTATCGTTATCATCACCCTTTGTTATGTAATCAAAAGCTCCATTTTTCATGGCCTGTACACCATCAGGAATGTTACCATACGCTGTTAAAAGAATTAATTCAATCAGTGGATTTCTTGTTTTAACCTCTTTGATAAAATCAATACCGTTACCGTCAGGCAATTTTACATCGCAAAGAATTACATCTGGTTCTTCTTTTTCAACCGCTTTGTGTGCAGCCTTTAAACTGCCTGCTTCTGTAACTGTAAAGCCTTCTAATTTGATTAACCTGGCTAACAGGCTTCTTAGTTTTTCTTCATCGTCTACAATCAGAATCTTGTTCATACAAAGCAAATATGAAGAAAATTTTAAAGACAGCAGTAAAAAGGGTATCAGTAAAGGTTGCCAGGACTTGGATTTGTCGGATTTTAAAAATTAATGATGTAAGTTTAATTAGTGTTAAGTTAACTGTAAGATGACGTGGAATTTTCAAACCACGGAGTCAGAGAGGCAGGGAGAAACACAGTGTCTTTCCCTGACTCCGTGGTTAAATATCCTATAAGATGTCGTAAATTTTGTTAGTTAAGTATAAGAAATAGTTTGATTGCTTTCAATAACTTACAACTCAATACGGTTGAAAAATATTCTAACACATCTCCATCAACAATTAAAACTTACAAATGAAAAACAATCGCAGGAATTTTTTAAAGTTAACAGGCCTCACAAGTCTTGGCCTTGCAGGCGGGGTAATGAAAGGTTTTTCCGGAGAGGCAAGCGATACCCTTCATAACCATTCCGGTACTAACATGAATGCCGACCGCTTTAATATGTGTGGGTATGCAGCACCTAAATTGGAGACTGTTAGAGTAGGGTTTATAGGACTGGGGCAGCGTGGTCCGGGTCATTTAAGCAATATGACAAAACTAAATGGCGTGTCGGTCATGGGATTATGTGACATCCGGGAAGAAAGCGTGCTTAAAGCGCAAAAGCTTATAGGAAGCTCGGGGCAAAATCCCACCCTGTACTTCGGGGATAAGGATGCATGGAAAAAACTTTGCGACCGCAAAGATGTTGATCTTATATACATTGCCACGCCATGGAACATGCACGTGCCAATGGCAGTGTATGCAATGGAGCAGGGAAAGCATGTGGCTATAGAAGTTCCTGCAGCCAGAACTATAGATGAATGCTGGCAGTTGGTGAACACCTCTGAAAAGACTCGCAAACACTGCATGATGCTTGAAAACTGCTGCTACGACTTTTTTGAACTGATGACGCTGAACATGGCCAGGCAGGGTTTTTTTGGAGAAATCGTACATACCGAAGGAGCTTACATCCATTACCTCCTTGACCTCAATTTTCAGAAAGACGGTTACTGGGATATGTGGCGTTTAAAAGAGAACATAGGAAGAAACGGAAATCTTTATCCGACACACGGTCTTGGACCTATATGCCAGGTAATGGATATTAACAGGGGTGATAAAATGGACTATCTTGTTTCGATGTCGAGCATTGATAGTATGATGGGCAAAGAGGCAAAGCAACGTGCGGCAAAAGATGATTTTTACAAACCTTTTGTTGATAAAGACTATCGGGGTAATATGAATACAACAGTCATCCGCACCTTTAAGGGTAAAACAATTATGGTGCAGCATGATGTAACATCACCAAATGTTTATTCCAGAATTCATAAGATAAGCGGAACCAAAGGCTCTGCTATAAAATATCCCCTTCCCAAAATAGCAGCAGGACATGAAAAGTGGCTTTCTGAACCCGAGTTTAAAGCCCTTGAAGAAAAATACCAGCCTGCCATTGTAAAAAAAGTGGGTGAGTTGGCCAAACAGGTGGGTGGTCATGGCGGAATGGATTTCCTTATGGACTGGCGTTTGATTGATTGCCTGCGCAATGGCTTGCCGCTCGACGAGGATGTATACGACGCAGCATTATGGAGTGCTATTGCACCTCTAAGCGAAAAATCAGTAAAGAACCGCTCATCCTCTGTTGATGTGCCTGATTTTACCGGTGGCAACTGGAAACAAAATAATCCGGTGGATATCTCACTTGAAAAAGGTGGCAACACTTCGGCTAGAGTGTAACTTTTTTGAACATGTGTGTAGATGCATTGCTGTAAAACCATCAGCACATCAACATATTCGATGAAGTGAGTCTTATACTTTGCTCAATCAAAGCAGTTAGCAGGATGTCTTTAGTAATATAAGCACAGAGTGCAAAGTCATGTTAGCCGCCCATCCCCTCCGTTGGCCACCGTTAGGGCACAAATGTTCATGAAGAGGGCAAAAGTTTGAGTTTCTGGTTCCCCTCCCTTCAAGGAGGGGAACCAGAAACTCACATTTCACATCGTCCTTATAAATACTTGTGTTCTAACGGTAGCTAACGGAGGAGATGGGCGACCAGCCTCACCTGGCACTTAACTTTTCAATTGAAATTCATTGACATAAATGACATTGGTCGTTAGCTTTTACTTTAACCGCAACCTCGTATCCTTCATCTGCTGATTATGTAAAATAGTAGCCTGCGCACCACCCTGCCACATAATTACCTGCAGGCTGTTCAACATTTCCGCTACATTGGAAACAGGTTTACCGTTGATTTTGCGGATTACATCACCGGGCGTCAGCCCGTTTTTTTCTGCCAGGGTGCCCTGGCCAACTTCTACGATCAATACACCATCTTTATCAGGCAGGCCGGAGGCAGATTGCTCACCAGGTGTTTCCACATTTTTAATTTTCGCGCCCAGCCATTCTGTTGTGGCGCCTTTCTTCTCAGGTTCCAGGGTTCGTATTCCGGTTATTGCCGGCTTAAAAGATTTTTGTTTTAAGGAAGCGCTTACCACGCCAAAATTATTCATGGGAAAATTTACAAACCCAACAGCCAGAGCCTTTGACGTTGACTTAACAGAAAAGTTACCGGTACCGTCATTCACAAATT
>CAXTDO010000488.1:0-5412 GCA_964242315.1 uncultured Flavihumibacter sp. | reverse complement strand
GTGTGGCGCAGCCGATTTCGAGACAATTTAATCTTTCTTTAAAAGTTGGTTTATAAAATCATTCAGCTATGAAACAATTAATCAGATGCTTGAGTTGCTGCCTGTTTCTATTTGCAGCAGGCTGTAGTAAGTATCTCGAAAAAGTTCCGGACAACAGGGCTTTGATAAACACGCCTCAAAAAATTTCGCAACTGCTTGGAACAGCTTATCCGCAGGCAAACTATATGGCTTTTACTGAAAGCATGTCTGACAATGTAGCCGACATCGGCGAAGGAGGAACCGAAAAAACGATCAGCGACCCTTACCTCTTTTCAGACAGCCACGATAATACCCAGGACTCACCGGAGTTTTACTGGTTTGGATGTTATTCGGCCATTGCCGCCGCCAACCAGGCTTTGGCATCTATCAAAGCTTCAGGCGATACTTCCTCCTATACAGCTCAGAAGGGTGAAGCGTTGGTGGCAAGAGCTTATGCTCATTTTATGCTGGTAAATTTTTTCTCACGCTTTTACAATGCAGCCACTGCGGCTACAGACGCGGGCGTGCCTTACGTGACAGAACCTGAGACGGTTGTTATAAAGCAGTACGACCGCAAAACGGTTCAGTATGTTTATGATATGATAGAAGCCGATCTGATAAATGGTATGTCGCTGATAGATGACAAAGGCTACTCCATACCAAAATACCATTTCACCAAATCAGCGGCATACGCCTTTGCCACAAGGTTTTATTTATTTAAGAAAGACTATGCAAAAGTAATACAGTATGCCGGCTTAACGGTGCCGAACAACGATTTCGCAACCAATCTCCGGCCATGGAATACTACCTACAACGACATCACCGATGTATATCAACTCTTTAGTATTTATGCAAAAGCTACGGAAAACGCTAATATCTTGTTGGTAGAAACAGTATCCAGGTGGCCAAGAAATTATTACACGCAACGCTATGGGCTGGATGCTTCCATACAAAGTACTTTGTTTAAAAGACCTGACCCGCTTACAGGCGGAACCTGGGCTGTTAAACTATATTCCTACGGTAACAACCATAAGTTAGTGCCAAAGATTAATGAGTACTTCGTACGTGAGTCTGTAAATGCTCAAACTGGTACTATATATGAAATGGTGCCTTTGTTTACTGTCGAAGAAGTGTTGTTTAACAGGGCAGAAGCATATGCTTATCTGAACAATAGCGCCGCAGCATTGGCAGATTTGAATACTTATGCAAGTACCCGCTTTTTGAACTATAGCCCTTCCACAAATAATATTACGGCGGAAAAAATCAACAGCACATACGGCACTTCCAACATCAGGGACGGGCTTATTAAAGCCATACTTGATTACAAAAGATCAGAATTTGTTCATGAGGGCATGCGCTGGTTTGATATATTGAGATATCAGCTTACGATAACCCATAATGTGGTAGGCGGGCAAAACCTGGTGTTATCGGCTAACGATCCCCGTAAGGTAATGCAGATCCCTTCTTCTGCAACGCTTTCAGGTGTAACATTAAATCCGAGGTGATTCATCTTAAAATTTTTATATGAAAATGCAGAAAATAGTTTTGTGTATACTTTTAATGGCGGGTTTTATATCCTGCAGAAAGCAGGATGCATTAGGAAGTGTTGACAATATCCCGGGCCTTGGAGGTGATACCTGGGTTAAGGGTACTATTGACAAATGGATATATGATTCACTCACTGTTCCTTATAACAGTACTGTTAAGTACAAGTACGATCAGTTTGAACTGGCACTGAACAGAACACTGGTTCCGATGAAGGAAGAAAAAGTAATACCTATCCTGAGTGCTTTTAAAAGGGTATGGATAGACCCTTATGTTGCAGAAGGAGGGATCAATTTTTTTAAAAAGTATGGGAACAAATTTTTTGTTTTGGTGGGTAGCGGCTCTTACGATCCGAATTCCAATACGGTAAATCTGGGCAGTACTTCCGAAGATGGTACTAAGATAGTAGTATACCAGCTCAATTATTTCAATACCAGGCTGATGGCCGGATATAAAACTTCCGATTCTTTACTGGTAAAAGAAACAATACATACTATCGAACATGAATTTGGACATGTAATGCATCGGAACGTTTTATATCCATTCTCGTTTCCTCAGATAAGCTCAAAATTTTATACTTCCGACTGGAATAACGTAGCCGAGGCAGATGCCTACAGTGAAGGTTTTGTAAGCAGCTATGCTATGGCTACCGCCGATGAAGATTTTGCAGAAACGGTCTCTATCATGCTCATAAACGGCAAAGGAGGATTTGATAGTTTTGTAAACAGCATCAATTATACCGGCACAACATCTAACGGAACTACCGCTGATGTGGCCCGAAGCAGGTTACGCCAGAAAGAATCAATCATCGTTGGCTACTTTAAACAGGCATGGAACATCAATTTTTACAATCTTCAAACAAGAACAAGGTTCGCTTTAGCTTCATTGCTTTGATGTGATAGCTTTCATTTAATAAAACGCTGCTCATGAATAAGGTCTTAATATATTTACTGGTTGTAGTTACACTCATTTCTTCCTGCAGAAAAGATGATAAGTCGGTCTTTAGCCAGTCGCCTGATGACCGCCTGAATGCAACACTTGCCAAATATCAGACACAATTGTCGGGCGCCCAGTACGGCTGGAAGGGAATTATTTATCCTGCGGGAGGCGGTGCATACAGCTTTTATTTCAGGTTCAACGATTCTAACCGTGTAAAAATGTATTCGGATTTTGATACGGTAACGGCGGTTACTTTAAAGGAAAGCAGCTACCGGCTGAAAGCCATTCAACAGCCAAGCCTGATCTTCGACACCTACTCCTATGTTCATTTACTGTGTGACCCCAATGAATTTACCGACGCGGTTTATGCCAATGTAAATGGCGGTATCCTCGGGGGAGGCCTGGTATCAGATTTTGAGTTCTATTTCGATTCAGTATCCGCCGATACTATAAACCTGGTGGGAAGATACAATAGAAGTAAAGCTATTTTAATAAGGGCTACCTCACAGGAGGCTACAGCCTACAACAGCGGTCAGTTAGGTGCCGGATTTCTGGTAAATAGGTTGCTCACTTATTTTAAACGGCTGACCATAGGCACACAGATGCTGGACGTTAACATTAGCCCTTCCACTCATACTTTTACTTTTACCTACCTTGACGCTACCGGTGTTGTAAGAACCGTTACAACCAGTTACTACCTGATAGCAGGGGGCATCGTATTTACAAATCCAGTTGTTATCGGCAGTATCACTATCGCCGGTTTTAGCAATATGCAATGGATTGCAACGACTCAAACCATTAGCATGACGGTGAACAATGTAGCTTCCACTATAACGGGAGTTGTAGTGCCTATCAGGGTAGATGTGGGCGCACCAAAAAGATGGCGGGATTATGCCCTCTCCAATAGCGTCCCATACTGGTTTTCAGGAGATGGATTTCATGTGAACGGTGTAGATGATGCTTATAATATCAATTCTCTGACTGCCGGTACTTCCACATTTTATTACCTTATCTACTGGCCCTTATTTAGACCTAACTATGACTTCGTTGCGCCGGCCTTCGAAGATGCACAGGGCGGCCTCGTGCCGCTCACTTACGGAATTGCAGCAAGAACGCCTCCGATATTTACGGCCGATGGACGCGCTATTTTTGTGAGATTAGGCGATGTTCCGCCTTACCCTGCCACCGGCCCTGCAGCCCTGACAAAAGCGAAATTAACAGAACCCGGGGGTTATTATTTCGTTCAGACCGGAGCCAACACTTATGATATGGTGAATGCTACAGATGGCAGATCGTGGATTACCTGGGAAACTTTTTAAGATTGTTCTATAGTAACCTGCCTGTCAGCAGGGTGCGGTACAGATAATTTCTTTTTAAGTTCCGGTATGATATTGCGGGAATGGTAAGATTGATTTCTGTATTTAGCCAGATTGATTAATAACACGCTTCCCAATATGATCCCAAGTCCTGCTATCTGAATCCATGATATGTGTTCGTTGGCAAAAAGAATTCCTAATAAAACCGCCACTACCGGATTTACATAAGCATGCGTACTTACCTGTGTAGCAGAACGAACCTGCAACAGCCATACATAAGCGCTGAAAGCAGTAATAGATCCGAAAATTATTAAGTAACCCATAGCAAACCAGGATTCGGCAGGAATGGTTTGCCAGTTCAAATGCTGCGCTTCGCCACGAATCACGCTTACAGGAACAAACGCGGTTCCTGCCGCAATCATCTGCCAGGCAGTGCTTACACCAGCGGAACCACCGTTAGCATTATATTTTGAATAAAGCGATCCGGCAGACCATGCAATCGATCCGATACATAATAAGATAAGACCCCATAGTTCCGCTTTATTACCGCCGGTTGAAAAAGCAGTATTAACGTTTTCACCAAACAACAGAATGATTCCGGCAAACCCTATGATTAAACCGGCAATTGTTGATTTGCTGCGAAAGTTTTCGCCCCATTTAGACTTGTCCAGAAGAATAAACCACAACGGAGAGGAAGACAGCGTAATAGCTACCATTGCTGAAGGCATGAATTGCTCTACCCATATTACGATACCATTTCCTACAAATAGCAGCAATACGCCACTTATGGAAGCGTCCCGGATATTTTTCCTTACAAACACTTCTTCGCCTTTTAATTTGCACCAGGTCAGCAGTATCGCTCCCGCTGCAAGAAACCGCAACGCACCCATCAGAAAAGGCGGGAAGCCATGCACTGCTTTCTGAATAAAGAGATAGGTTGAACCCCATACTATATATACAGTGGCAAAAGCTACTACCACCATAAAAGTTGATGCATTCTTTTTAATTGTGCCTGTCATAAAGTTATCTTTCGGCGATGATTACACATAATAGGCTTTCTATAGCGGCTGAATTTATGCTTAACTGTTAAGTATAAAGCCAGGTTTGATAAATTGTACTAAACTGTGTATGTCAGAAAATATAATTCAGCACAAAGGAATTAAATTCTATCAACTAAATCATTATTAACTGTATGAAGCGGCTGAACCGTAAGATGAAACGGATAAATAAAATTTTAAACTTTAATTTTTCCACCTCTCGTATGGCATTTTATGGCGAAACCTTGTAGATTGCAGACGCTTCCGGAAAATTATATTGACCCAGGATAATGATTGAATGATGCAGCTGAAACGACAACTTCACATTGCCATATATCTTCTTAATGCGCTGCTTCCGGCCGCTTTCTTATCCGCCCAACCTCCATCAGTCAGGGCAAAGGCAACACCGAATATTGTATTAATTTATGCTGATGACCTGGGATATGGTGACCTGAGTTGTTACGGTGCCACAAAAATTCGTACCCCTAATATTGACCGGATTGCATCCTCAGGCCTGCGATTCACCAATGCACATGCATCATCGGCAACCTGTACGC
>CAXTDO010000487.1:0-5423 GCA_964242315.1 uncultured Flavihumibacter sp. | reverse complement strand
GAGGAGGAAACACAGAGGGCGCAGAGGGTTTTCTCTGCGCCCTCTGTGTTTCCTCCTCTGTGCCCTCTGCGGTTAATTTCTGAGAATAAGACTACCGCTGGCTTGCAAAGAGTAAATTCAAATCGGTATATTTCAAATCAAAACGCTGGCTGAGGTGAAAATCAGTCAATGCGCCTTTGAACAGGTAGATGCTGCTGCGCAGGTGCAACTGGTGCCAGATAAGGTTTTCAAAACCTCCTTCTTCTGAAGCTTCCAGCAACAAAGGCATTAATACGCTGCTGATTGCCTGCGAAGCCGTTCTCGCGAAACCCGAAGGAATGTTAGGCACTCCATAATGTATAACACCATATTTAAGAAAGACCGGATGTTCATGCGTGGTGATTTCTGACGTTTCGAAACATCCGCCCCGGTCGATACTAACATCAATGATCACACTACCGGTGCGCATGTTGCTCACCATATCTTCCGTTACAACAATCGGGGTACGGCCAGATTGTGAAGACAACGCTCCTACTGCTACTTCACAGGTTTTTAATTGCTTGGCTAATATTTTTGGTTCAATAACCGATGTCCATAAACGGTGACCAATGTTGTTTTGCAAACGCTTTAAACGGTATACGCTGTTATCGAAGATTTTTACGGAGGCTCCAAGGGCCAGTGCTGCCCGTGCGGCAAATTCCCCTACGATGCCCGCTCCGAGAATAATTACCTTGGTAGGTGGTATCCCTGAAATGCCGCCTAATAAAACACCTTTCCCATGATTTGCAGAGCTGAGGTATTGAGCGGCAATAAGCATCACCGCGCTGCCGGCAATTTCACTCATGCTTCTTACAATCGGGTAAGTGCCGCTATCGTCTTTTAAGTTTTCAAAGGAAAAAGCGGTTATTTTCTTTTCCATCATTTTCTCCAGAAATTCCGATTTCATTGCGGATAAATGAATGGGAGAAACCAGTAACTGGTTTTGTTGTAAAAACTTAAGGTCTTCTTCTACCACCGGAGCGCTCTTTACCAGTAAGGGCGCTTTAAACACTTCTGCTTTTTCATACACTATTTTAGCGCCGGCTTCGCTATAGTCTTTGTCGTGGTAATGAGCTGCCTCACCGGCATTGTGTTCAATAACAACCTGGTGACCGTTACTTACCAGAACGCCCACCGCATCAGGCGTTAATGCAATCCTGTTCTCCTGAAATGCCGTTTCTTTAGGAATCCCAATATGCAACTGTTCCCCTTTTGGTTTCACATCAAGGGTCTCTTCTAAAGTTTCGTAACTGAAAGAAGTGCTTATCAGAGGTTTGGTTTGCGACATTTTTCTGGATTTACTGTTATCCTTTCTTGTAATTGGTTTGAAGAAGATTGATTTCGACAGTACTGATTACATACTTATGCCGCATAACCCTGTTATTACCGGAATCAGAGGCAGCGCAATTCAGTAAGTACTATGCGGCCAAATATAATCAATTATCTTCTATCCTGAGATTACGGGTTTCTTCATTAACCACATACAAATAAACATATACCGTGTTATCGGGAAAAAGAGAAGCCGCCCTTTCGGGCCATTCCACCAAACAAATATCACCGGAATACAGGCAATCTTCCACTCCTGCCTGCATGGCCTCTTCCTCATCCTTGAGGCGGTACAAATCAATATGAAATATCCTCCCTTCACTGCTTTTGTATTCATTGATGATGGAAAATGTAGGACTTCCAACAGTATCTGTCACCTGCTTTTCATCGCACAAAGCATGAATAAAGGTGGTTTTACCCGCTCCCATTTCACCGTGAAAGGCAAATACTTTTTTTCCCGGCACCTGCTGCCAGAATTCTTTTGCTGCAGGCTGGATATTCTTTAAGGTAAAATTGAGTTCCATGCTTCAAAGATAGGCCACGAAGACACGAAGGCACAAAAGAGCACAAAGAAGAAGAAAAACTTTGTGCTTCTTTGTGCCTTCGTGTCTTCGTGGCCATTAAACTTGCAACGAGGTGTAGATAATAATTCAGTTTTAGCGTTTTCCCGCAGCAGGCTGTCGTAACTTTGCTAACAGATCAATATTGAACAAGTATGGAAACAGTGACCTGGAAAGTGGAAGGAATGACATGCTCAAATTGTGCATTAACCATTTCACAATACCTGCAAAAACAGGGATTGAATAATGTTAAGGTAAATCCTATAGACGGAGATGTGAGTTTTGATACCGCAGATACGGATAAAAAAGACGGTAAGATCGCAAAAGGCATTGAAAGCCTTGGTTATAAAGTTATTACCCATTCGGATACTCCTGTTGAAACCGGTAACAAGCCGGTTAACAAATTCCTGAGGTATTTTCTGATTTGTTTGCCGTTCACCCTGGTATTAATGCTACACATGCTGCACGGCGTAATACACTTTGAATTGCTTAACAACCCCTGGTTTCAACTCGCTTTATGTTTGCCCGTTTATATAACCGGAATGCACTTTTTTGGAAGAAGCGCTGTAAAAAGTTTAGCTAATGGCTTTCCCAATATGAACGTGCTGGTTGCCCTGGGTGCAACTGCAGCTTTTGTGTACAGTTTAATAGGTACTATTCTACACCTTGGCGAAGGTTACTTATTTTATGAAACAGCAGCCACCATAATTACGCTTGTGTTCTTAGGAAATTATATGGAAGATGCTTCCGTTAACAGCACCCAGAGAGCGTTGAATCGTTTAGCCAAATCTCAAAAAGTAATGGCTAACATGATCGCCTTTGATGACCAGCATCAGGAAGTGATTCTTCCTATTGATAATTCACAACTTAAACCGGGCGACCTGATATTGATCAAATCCGGTGAACAGGTGCCCGCCGACAGTAAGATCTTATGGGGAGATGCCAGCGTTAACGAAGCCATCATTACCGGCGAAAGCTTACCGGTTGAAAAACATGCCAAAGACCATCTTATCGGCGGAAGCATTCTTGCTGATGGAACCGTTAAAGCGCAGGTAACAGCTTTAGCCGGTGACTCCGTATTATCAAACATCATTAACCTTGTTAAAAAAGCACAGGGCGATAAGCCGCCCATGCAATTACTGGCAGATAAGATCAGCGGCATATTTGTACCGGTAGTAATTGCTGTTGCTGTAATAACATTCGTAGCAAATCTTTTAATACTCCACGATTTCACCTCCGCTTTAATGCGAAGCATTGCAGTGCTGGTAATTGCATGTCCCTGTGCCATGGGACTGGCCACACCGGCTGCTATTGCCGTAGGGTTAGGACGTGCCGCCAGGAATGGCATTCTTTTCAGAAACGCAAAAAGCCTGGAAGCATTCAAAGAAATCAAACAGGTTGTATTTGATAAAACAGGTACGCTTACTACAGGCGATTTTAAGGTGCTGAATTTTAATGCTGCTTCAATTTCCGAAGATGAATTCAAACGCATTGCATATTCGCTTGAAAAATTTTCCAATCATCCTATCGCCAAATCAATAAGCAAAGAATGGAAAATAAAAAATGTTATGCAATGGGCAAAGATGGAAGAAATAAAGGGACTTGGAATGAGGGCTGAAACAAAGAATGGCGACGTGTACCTGGCAGGATCTTACAAGATCATTCCCGCCTTAACAGACAAAGATGTTCATAACATTTACATCTCGAAGAACGATGAGTTATTGGGCTGGATTGATGTTGCGGATGAAATACGTGCCGAGGCAGCAGATGTAATAAACTATCTGAAAAATAAAGGAGTAAGAACTTTTTTATTAAGCGGAGACCGGTTATCAAAATGCACATCAATTGCAGAAAAATTAGGGATCGATGAAGTGATCGCTGAACAAACACCGCAACAGAAGCTTGATGTCATCGCACAACTAACAGCAAAAGCGCCTACTGCAATGATAGGTGACGGAATAAATGATGCGCCTGCGTTGGCAAAAGCTACCATTGGTATTTCTTTAAGTGAGGCTTCACAAATTGCCATGCAAACTTCTGACGTGGTATTGATGAACCATGGTTTAAAAAATTTGCCCACATCGCTGGGATTGGGCCGCCATACATTCATTACAATCAAACAAAATCTTTTCTGGGCTTTTGCGTATAATATTATTGCCATTCCCGTAGCCGCTTTCGGATTGTTATCACCAGCAATAGCAGCGCTGGTAATGGGTTTAAGCGATGTTGTACTTGCAATTAATTCGGTCAGATTGTTTGTTAAGAAAGTTGTCTGAACTGTGATTAATTGATTTAATGATGAACTATGATTGTCTTCGGGTCATAGCCCATCATTAAATCAATTAATCACAGTTCAAAAATAAAGGTCAATGACATCCATTCAATCCATATTAAAGCAACATTGGGGATATGATTCTTTCAGGCCACTGCAGGAACAAATTATCAATGAAGTGCTCGATGGAAAAGATGTTTTAGCACTGCTACCAACCGGTGGCGGAAAGTCTGTTTGTTTTCAGGTACCGGCGATAAAAATGGATGGATTGTGTTTAGTGGTAAGTCCGCTTATTGCTTTGATGAAAGACCAGGTAGAACACCTTCGTAAAAAAAATATCACTGCTTTCGCCATTTATTCCGGCCTGACCCGGAGGGAAGTCGTCCATACGCTTAAAACAGCATCAAAAAGTAACTGCAAGTTTTTGTATTTATCGCCGGAGCGATTGGAAACTAAATTGTTCCTCGAATATTTACCTGCCCTGGATATAAACCTGGTTGCGGTTGATGAAGCACACTGTATATCGCAATGGGGATATGATTTTCGTCCTACCTACCTGCGCATTGCAGCGCTTCGTGAGCACCTGCCGAAAATACCTGTAATGGCACTGACGGCATCTGCAACATCCATCGTTCAAAAAGATATTTGTGATAAGCTGCTGTTTAAAACGCACACTATTTTCAGGCAATCATTTGAAAGGCCTAACCTTTCCTATAGCGCCTTCCGTGCGGATTCAAAGATCACCAAACTGGTAGAGGTGCTTAATAACGTTCCCGGCAGCAGCATCGTGTATTGCAAAAGCAGGAAAAGAACGAAAGAAATTGCCGAGCAATTACAGACTTATAATATCAATGCCGACTTCTATCATGCCGGACTTTTATCCGAAGAACGAAATCAAAAACAGGAACACTGGATCGGCGATAAAACCAGGACGATCGTTAGTACCAATGCATTTGGAATGGGAATTGACAAACCCGGTGTTAGAACCGTTATTCATTTCGATTCACCTGATTGCCTGGAAAACTATTACCAGGAAGCCGGCCGTGCAGGAAGGGATGGCAAGAAATCCTACGCGGTTTTACTATACCAGGATAAGGATCTTGAAGAGTTACAACAGCAGGTGGCACTTCGTTTTCCTCCGTTGAAAGACATACGAATCGTTTACCAGGCCATCGTTAACTACCTTCAAATACCAAACGGAATGGGAGCCGGTAACTATTATGCCTTTCCGCTGGCAGACTTCCTTC
>CAXTDO010000486.1:0-5434 GCA_964242315.1 uncultured Flavihumibacter sp. | reverse complement strand
ACCTCGGCTTTTCCTCCGTGGTTAAAAAAACACTTACTTTCCAAACTTTATTTTCCCCGATGGAAATATTGCATTGCTTCCCAGCAGCTCTTCAATTCTTAATAGCTGGTTGTACTTGGCAATTCTGTCGGTACGGCTTGCAGAACCTGTTTTGATCTGCCCGCAATTAAGGGCTACGGCTAAATCAGCAATGGTGGTATCTTCCGTTTCGCCGCTACGATGGCTCATGATAGTATTGTAACCGTTATGTTGTGCCAGTGTTACCGCATTGATGGTTTCGGTGATGGTACCAATCTGATTTACTTTTACCAATAAGCCATTGCCTACTCCTTTTTCAATTCCCATTTGCAGCCTTTCTACATTGGTAACAAACAGATCATCTCCCACTAACTGGATCTTGCTGCCCAGGGTATCTGTCATCAATTTCCAGCCATCCCAGTCATCTTCGGCCATGCCGTCTTCTATAGAAACTATCGGATAATTTTTTACCCAGGTAGCCCAGTAATCAACCATTTTTTCAACGGATAATTTTTTGCCGTCAGATTTATGAAAATGATATTGCTTGGTTTTTGTATCGAACATTTCGCTCACAGCAGGGTCCATAGCTATGGATACCTGAGTGCCTGCTTTAAACCCTGCGGTGCTGATGGCCGTCATTACCGTATCTATAGCTTCTTCATTACTTTGAATATTGGGTGCAAAACCACCCTCGTCTCCTACATTTGTAGAATAGCCTTTCTTCTTTAATACTGTTTTCAGCGCATGAAAAATCTCCACACCCCAACGAAGGCCTTCGCTGAAAGAGGATGCACCAATGGGCATTACCATAAATTCCTGAAAGTCTATTTTATTATCGGCATGCGCCCCGCCGTTCAGGATATTCATCATAGGGATGGGTAATGTTCTGGCATTGGTTCCGCCGATATAACGAAACAACGGTAGTTCAGCTTCAAGCGCGCCCGCTTTTGCTACGGCCATACTCACTGCAAGCATTGCGTTTGCGCCGAGTTTGCCTTTGTTGGAAGTACCATCAAGCGCAATCATTGCAGCGTCCAGTCCGGCCTGATCAGCAACTTCCCAGTCCACCAGTTTATCGCTGATTAATGTATTTACATTCTCCACTGCTTTTAACACGCCTTTACCACCATACAGTTTTTTATCATCATCGCGTAATTCAACTGCTTCATGTACGCCCGTGCTTGCTCCGCTTGGCACAGCGGCCCGCCCCATCACTCCTTCGTCTGTAATTACCTCCACTTCAACAGTAGGGTTTCCGCGACTGTCTAATATTTGTCTTGCGTGAATTTCAGCTATGTAGCTCATGATTATTTTTGGATTTATTGTTTTGTATAAAGGACTGTAATATGTTATTAAAAAGCACTTTCAGAAATCGTTTTTATTAAATCATTTTATCACTTCCATCAACGGTCAGGTTTCTGAAAATATCTTCGAGGCTTCGGTTTTCGCTTTGCAAAGAAACAATATTCAGTTTATGCTGCAAAGCAAGTTCAAATAGTTGTTTACGTAAGCGTTCCGGATCAGAGGTCTGCAGTTTAAAATGACGGGGCCCGGATTGCTGTACATTTCCTCCTTCATTCATATGTTCCAACAATGCAATTTCAACAGGTTCCTTAAATTCAACTAATACTATATGATTGTTTTTGTAGCCCTGTTGAAGCGTAATCAGGTCATCGTCTGCAACAAGCACGCCTTTGTTGATAATGATCACCCTGCTGCAAATAGCTTCTACTTCCTGCAAAATATGAGAGGAGAACAGCACCGTTTTATTCTGACCCAGATTTTTTATCACCTCCCTGATCTCTACGATCTGGTTAGGATCCAATCCACTGGTTGGCTCATCAAGTATCAGCACTTCAGGATCATGAATTAAAGCAGCCGCCAGTCCCACCCGCTGTTTGTACCCTTTTGAAAGCTGCCCGGTTTTCTTTTTGCTCTCAGTACTTAATCCGGTAATTTTGATTACCTCTTCAATTTTATCTTTTTTATTTTTCAGATGATGGACACCCGCGATGAAGTCAAGGTATTCTCTTACATACATTTCGTAATATAAAGGATTGGCTTCAGGCAGGTAACCGATCTTTTTTTTACTTTCTATAGGATAGTCTTTAACACTGATGCCGCAAACCATGGCTGTTCCGGCATCCTGCTGCACATAGCCTGTAATTATTTTCATGGTAGTTGATTTGCCTGCACCGTTAGGGCCAAGGAAACCAACGATCTGGCCTTTCGCTACCCGGAAAGATATATTGTTGACCGCTTTTTGCTCGCCGTATATTTTTGTAAGCCCGTTTACTTCAATTGACATGATGTTGGAATAGCTGTCAGGTGTCAGCTATCAGCCTGCTGTTTTATTTAATACTCAAAGACGATTATGACACCCTTAAAAACCGTTAATTCATAACTTTAATCCTCATACCCCATACCTGATACCTCACACCTGATCCCCATCATATTCCCCTTTCCAGGCGTACCAGCCAAACAGTACCAATCCAATGGCGATTGGTGTGAAAATGGTTATTACTATGATCCAGGGAATGGGTTTGTTGATGTCGCCCTTTCCAGTCGGATCAATGTTTTCAGCCGCACTTTTTATAAGCATGTAAATAATAACCGGACCAATTATCATCCATAGAATTCCCAGCCAACGCTTTACTACTTTCATAATTAAATACGTTTGTATTAATCATTAACATCTGCATCTATCTTATTTGAAAGATAGAGCGCGCCGATTACAAAACACAATGCCGCTACAATAATAGGATACCATAAACCTGAAAGATAGTTAGTACCGGGCACAGTGGTGATAAGCGTTGCGATAAACGGGACCAGTCCGCCGAAAACGCCATTGCCTATATGATAAGGCAATGACATGGAGGTATACCTGATTCTCGTCGGGAACATCTCTACCAGGAAAGCTGCAACCGGTCCATACACCATGGTAACGAATAACACCATTATGGCAATTAATCCAATCATCTTCCAGCGGCCCGGTTCGCCCAACACTATTTCCTTTGTTAGTACCGGAGCAGTTTTTTCACCACTGGCTAACAGCTTTTGCTTGCTTATTTCCCGAAACAGGCTCCCGTCGCTGTATGCGGTGGCGGTGATGCTGGATGATAAAAAGTCCGCTGTGGTTCCTGCTATTTTCTTATGATCTATTACTTTGGAGGGTGCACCCATAGCGGTTTTCAGCGCCGGGTCGGCAATTTCATGAAGCTGCTCAAAGATGGGGCGGTAAAAAAGAATTCCTAACAGCATACCTGTTAGCATAATATTCTTTCTTCCCCATCTGTCTGATAAGCTCCCGAAGATTACAAAGAAGGGAGTAGCAAACACCAGTGCTATCAGTATAATGCTGTTAGCCTGTTCATATTCCACTAAACATTTTGTTAATATAAAGTTTTGCGCATAAAACTGGCTGGTATACCAGATAACACCCTGCCCCATTGTAGCTCCGAACAAGGCCATCAATACCATTTTAAAATTCTCTTTCCTACCAAAGCTTTCTTTTAAAGGATTTTTAGACGTTTTACCTTCTGTTTTTAATTTGGCAAATACGGGTGATTCATTCATCTTTAAACGGATGAAGATGGAGACAACCACTAAAATTATTGAAAGCAAAAAAGGATACCGCCAACCGTTACCCGAAGTAAATTCTTCTACACCAACGATGCGCCTTATGGAAAGTATCACGATCAGTGACAAAAACAAGCCCAGTGTTGCCGTTGTTTGAATAAAGCTGGTATAATAGCCACGGCGGTTTACCGGCGCATGTTCTGCAACATAAGTAGCCGCGCCGCCATATTCTCCGCCGAGGGCCAGGCCCTGTAATAATCGCAGCAGCAGCACAAGCAACGGCGCCCAGCCGCCAATGGTTGCATAACCGGGTATACAACCGATCAGGAAGGTAGATCCACCCATTAATACCAGGGTTAACAGGAAGGTGTATTTCCTTCCGATGATATCACCCAGCCGGCCAAATACCAATGCGCCAAATGGACGCACTATAAATCCTGCTGCAAATGTTGCCAGTGTAGATAGTAAAGCGGCCGTTGGATTTTCGGCCGGAAAAAATTTCTGAGCAATGATAGTGGAGAGGCTTCCGAAAATATAGAAATCGTACCATTCTATTAATGTTCCTACAGATGAAGCAGTGATAACTTTCCAGATGCCTTTAGGTGATTGCATGGTTTATAATGGAATATTCGTTGAATGTAATTATTTTTAAACTCCGAAGGAAAAAATTTTCCCGTTGCCAAATCGAAAAAACATGTCATACCCTTACCAGATAAAGTCGCTCGAAGAATACCACAAAGCTTATAAGGAAAGTGTTGAGGACCCTGAAAAGTTCTGGTCGGATATTGCCGGAGAATTTTACTGGAGAAAAAAATGGGATAAAGTACTGGAATGGAATTTTACCGAACCCAGCATAAAATGGTTTCAAGGCGGCAAGCTTAACATTACTGAGAACTGCCTCGACAGGCATCTTGAAAAACTGGGTGATACCCCGGCAATAATATGGGAACCTAACAACCCGGAGGAGCACCACAGGGTTATTACATATAAAAATTTATATGATAAGGTAAACCAGTTCGCCAACGTGCTTAAGAATAATAAAGTGCAAAAAGGCGACAGGGTTTGTATCTACATGGGCATGATCCCCGAACTTGCAATTGCCTTGCTGGCATGTGCAAGAATCGGGGCAGTGCATTCCATTGTGTTTGGCGGTTTTTCTGCACAAAGTATTGCAGACAGGCTCATAGATGCGAAAGCTGAATTCGTGATTACCTGCGATGGAGCGTATCGTGGCAACAAAGACATCCCTTTAAAATCGGTTATAGATGATGCGCTGATTGCATACCCTTTTGTAAAGAAAGTGATCGTGTGCACCCGTACCAGAACACCGGTAAGCATGATCAAAGGGAGGGATGTATGGTGGGAGGATGAAATAAAGATCGTAGAAACACAAGGCAACCTCCATTGCCCCGCAGTAGAAATGGATGCAGAAGACATGCTATTCATTCTTTACACCTCCGGTTCTACCGGCAAGCCAAAAGGCGTGGTTCATACCTCCGGTGGCTATATGGTTTGGACAAACTACACTTTTGTAAATACTTTTCAATACCAACCCGGAGAAGTTCATTTTTGTACTGCTGATATAGGTTGGATCACCGGCCATAGCTATATTGCCTACGGACCTCTTTCAGCCGGTGCCACAACCGTGATCTTCGAGGGAATTCCAACCTGGCCCAACGCCGGACGATTCTGGGATATTGTAGACAAGCACAAGGTGAATATCTTATATACCGCCCCCACCGCAATCAGGTCGTTAATGGGTTTTGGATTAGATCCCGTAAAAGATAAAAACCTGAGCAGCCTGAGGGTACTTGGTACCGTTGGCGAACCTATCAAT
>CAXTDO010000485.1:0-5442 GCA_964242315.1 uncultured Flavihumibacter sp. | reverse complement strand
CCCCAGCCATTGGCGAGATACAATCCAACAGGAATTCCAAATACCTGGCTGGCGCCAAATGCCATTTGCACAAAACCCATTACACGTCCGCGTTGATTGATTTCGAATATGTCGGTTATAATGGCCATGGAGATAGATCCGATAACACCGCCAAATAAACCTGTAACGATACGGGCGCTGATCAGGACGGCATACGACTGGGCAATTCCGCAGCAGACAGTTCCTATAATAAATCCTATGTAAAAAAACAGCAGCAACTTTTTACGGTCAAAACGGTCGGCGAAACCAGCGGTTAACAATCCGGATAAGCCGGCACTAAAAGCATAAGAAGATACCGCAACACCAAATTGTGAGGGCTTTAAACTGAGTGATTTCATTAACATATCGCCCAGCGGCGACATCACCATAAAATCCAGCATCACCGAAAACATGGTCATGGCCAGTACAAAAATCACAAATTTTTGATAAGCAGTAAATGGAATACTGGCGCTATCTTTTTGCATTTGTTAAATTGTTTGATGGAGTAATAGTGTCGTGTCAAGCATAAAATGTTGTGTGAATTGCTGTCAGCTATCAGCCGTCAGGTATCAGCAGATCAAAGCCTAATAAGCTTTTCTCCTGATAGCTAACGGCTGATAGTCTAATAACAGTCAATTTAAATGTGACACCTTAATTGTACCCTAATCTTTAATAAACTTTTTGTTCATCAGGTTATTTCAGGGCATCAATAAAAACCTGAAAATAAGAATAAAAACCCGTTAATCCGAGTTATTATCGCTGAAATTCCGGTGTATTATCCTGATTATGCAGCATGCTCCATCGAGGGTATATCTTGTCAGATTATTGTAGCTAAACAGGAAGCGATATTACCATGGGGGTAGCTAAGATGACGATTATATCTTCAGAAGTAATAAGGATACCCAAAGCGATTAAATTGTCGAAATTTACAGTCGCAGCTATAAAGCAGAATCTGTTCTGGGCTTTTATATACAACATCATAGGCATCCCTATCGCAGCGGGTATACTTTATCCGGTTAACGGGTTCCTGCTGAATCCAATAATCGCGGGTGCGGCAATGGCTCCTAGCTCTGTTTCTGTTGTATTAAATAGCCTGCGGCTCAAAACAAGAAAGCTTTAAATTACTTTTCATTCAATATCACTCAAATAACTGACTTAAAAACAAACATCATGTGCAAATGAAAAATTTATTGTTGCTGCTGATACAGCTCCTGTCTGTTTCAGTAGGCTTAGCCCAGCACGAAGGGCATAATATCCCCTTGCAGACTAAAAAATTTCAAAAGTCGATGATAATCTACACCTGTGTAATGCATCCGGAAATACAATCAGAGAAACCAGGTAAATGTGTGAAGTGCGGTATGAAGCTGGTACCGAAAAAGCCGGATTTATTAAAGAAGGTTAATAGCATGGGTAACAGGGATACTAATAATACTACACCGCAAAAGATATCAGTCAGGGAAGAAGCAAAAGACACTTCAGAACCAATAAAAACAATAACCTCTAAAAGTCTATCCAAAAAAGTTATCTATCATTTATATATTGCTGACACCATGGTAACCTTTGGCGGAAAAAGCAAACACGCCATCGCCGTAAATGGCCAGATCCCCATGCCTACGCTGACCTTTACTGAAGGTGACACAGCCGAAATCTGGGTTCACAATAACCTGAAGGAAGAAACCTCGCTGCACTGGCATGGCTTGTTTGTGCCTAACCGTTATGATGGGGTGCCGGGTTTAACTCAGATGCCTATAAAGCCCGGCGCAACCTATCTCTACAAGTTTCCCATCAGGCAGCATGGCACCCATTGGTATCATAGTCACAGCGGTTTGCAGGAACAGATTGGAATGTATGGCGCCTTCATCATGAACAAAAGAACGGAATGGGACATACCCACTGTGCCTGTTGTAATCAGCGAATGGATTAACATGCATCCGCATGAAGTACATCGCCGGCTTCATAGTGCTACCGATTGGTTTGCCATTCAAAAAGGCGCCACTCAAAGCTATAGTGAAGCTATCAGATCGGGCCACTTCAAAACCAAAGTTACCAATGAATGGAAGCGCATGACCTCTATGGACCTTACCGACATCTATTACGATAACTTTTTGTTGAATGGTAAAAATCAAAGCCGGCAGCCACAATTTAAAGCCGGCGATAAGGTACGCCTCCGGATAGCAAATGCCGGGGCATCCGATTACTTCTGGTTGCAATACGCAGGTGGCAAGATCACGGTGGTAGCAACCGACGGCAACGATGTGGAACCGGTAGAAGTAGATCGCCTGATCATTGCTGTTTCCGAAACCTATGACGTTGTAGTAAAGATCCCCGAAAATAAAAGTTATGAATTTCTTGTAACACCGGAAGACCGTACAAAGTATGCGTCTTTGTGGCTGGGTAGCGGAGAAAAAGTGGCTGCCACAAAAATGGAAAGACCAAAATATTTCGCCGGCATGAAGATGATGAATGACATGATGGATATGCAGGGCAACATGATAGAAATGAAAGGCATGAAAATGCAAAACCAGGTTATGGATATGAATACGGTGATGTATCCTGAAATAACCGGTTCTGAAAAATCTTCAATGCCACAAAAGATGGATAAGCATAGCATGGCAGATATGAGTGAAAGCAGGATGCAGGAAATTGTTACCCTCAACTACAGCATGCTACGCGATCCCAAAAAGACAACCCTTCCTTCCGGACCGTGGCGGGAATTAAATTTTAAGCTCACTGGAAACATGAATCGCTATGTGTGGACGATGGATAACAAAACCGTTGGCGAAAGTGATCGTATCCTGATAAAAAAAGGTGAGAACCTGAGAATCGTGATGTACAACAACAGCATGATGCGACACCCTATGCACCTGCATGGTCACGACTTCCGGTTGCTAAACGAACAAGGCGACTATGCCCCGATGAAGAACATCATTGACATTATGCCTATGGAACGCGATACCATCGAGTTTGCCGCTTCGGAAGATGGCGGCGACTGGTTTTTTCATTGTCACATACTATATCACATGATGAGTGGAATGGGTAAAATATTCCGGTATGAAAATTCACCGGCTAACCCGGAACTAACCGATACGGCAGCGGCCCGGCGTGTGCTGCTTAAAGATAATGGCAGCATGTTACATCCCATGGGAAATATCGGCCTTGAAAGCAATGGCAGCGATGGCGAATTTATGCTGGCCAACACCCGCAGCCGGTTATCAACTGAATGGCGCTTAGGGTTTCATCCCGAACATGGCATTGAAAGCGAAACTTATCTCGGAAGGTATGTAGGCAGGATGCAGTGGTTCATGCCCTTTATAGGGTTCGACTATCACCATAACAGCGTCTTTGTAAAATCTTTAGAAAAGAACTTATTCGGACAGAAAAGCAATCAAAGAAACCGTAAGGCACTGGTTGCGGGATTCCAATATACGCTTCCTTCACTGTTCATCGCAGAAGCGAGGCTCGACAGTAAAGGAAAATTCAGGGCCCAACTTATGAGGGACGATATTCCGGTAACACCACGCTTACGTTTTTCACTCATGGGCAACACTGACAAAGAATATATGGCAGGTCTGCGATACATACTTACTAAATACCTTTCGGTCAGCACCCATTATGACAGTGATATGGGGTATGGGGCTGGTATTACATTGACTTATTGAAATAGTAACATGAGAAAACCTATAAGGTTTTTTAAACCTTATAGGTTTAAACGCAGCCACTGGTTTTCAAAACCTCCAACCTGCCTTAATAACCAGTCTCGAAAAATGATACCGGTATGTTTGAACATTGTTATAACATGGACCGATAAAGGGACAGACGCCCGAACCGGCTTCTGATTCCAGTTTTTTGAAAGTATAGCCCGCGCTTATGAGCAGTGCATCCGATTTATTAAATCCAAACTGGTAACCGATGCCGGCATCGTAATATAATCCGCCGCTATAGCCGTTCATTAATCCATATGCATCCGACTGGCTCTGTTTTTCACTTTCTATCCAGTCGAAATTGTAGCCAATATCTCCGTACAAAAAAACATTCCTTTTGCCTTTACCAAACGCATGCCTGACGTCTGCGAATAAGGGAATACTCCGGTAGCGGTAGTAATCGAGTCCTACTCCAATTCCAAGGAAGGAACGCTGATAACTTCCTCCTAAAATGGTTTGCAAAGCTACCGACGATCCTTTACTGCCATTTAATAATCCGATAGAAGAGATCGACTGTAAAGTTACTTTGCTATTCAAATCCTGCGCTATGCTATAATGCACCACATTACACACCAGTAATGATAAAATAATAATCTTCTTGATCATGGTAATATTCCCATTAACAACTTGTAATTTATAATTCATAACTATTCCGCCCATCTTACTTTGCTTAATAGCTTTATATCGCCTGTGTTGCTATAATCATACTGACGCAGTCCATCTTTAGTAACCACCATCGCGATGTTGTTATAAGCAATTACATCATAGGTTTCAAACCCTTTGATATGATTTATTAATTTAAGATTTTTTACATCAGATGCATCGTACACTTTCAACCCATCGGTACCATCACAAATAAATAAAGTGTTGCCATCTTTTGACAAGCCATGCGGACCTGTCATTGAATATGACTTTATCAATGAAGGTGATGTAAGAGAGGCAATATCCAGCACATCCAATTGATTGGAGCCGGTTGAACATGCTACACCACTTCTAAGTGTAACGAAAGCATATTTATCGTCTGCTATAACCGGGTCACAAGATGTTACATGACTAAACCGTCCGATCTGTGAAGGATTAGTTTCATTAGCAACATCATAAATAAACATACCCGAATTAGAACCGATAAAAAGCTTGTCTTTAAAAGGGTAAATAGTCTCAATGCCCCAACCCATAGAAATTTTATTAACACTAACAGGATTTTCAGGAGCAGTTATAGCATACACATTAAGAGTTGAATTGCTGACCGTATAGAGGCTATTATTTACAATAGAGAACCGCGCCATAGAGCCACCCATCCCAAACGGTGATGCTTTGGAAGCAGTGGACGACGATGCCTGACTGGAAAATAACATGCAACCGGCACATCCTGTCATCAATACGCTTCTGTTTTCGTCTTCATTGATAGTGGTATCCTTACTAATCCAGTCAACAATTATTTTGTTGGTGTCTGCAACAAACCCATTACTATACCTACGCTCAGGAAATGCATTAGCAATAATCTTTTTTACTGAAACGTGCAAAGGATCAGCGATGTCTATGGCCACCAGGTCAGCATATAGATCTGCGTACAATATATTTCCTTTAACTGCAAGATCCAGGTTGCCGGGGATGTCGATAAATTCAACATTCACCGGCGCTGCAGGATTACTGTTGTCAATTATATGAATGCCCTTATCTACTTCATGAAGAAAGATATACTTGCCAAGAACAAAGATTTTAC
>CAXTDO010000484.1:0-5450 GCA_964242315.1 uncultured Flavihumibacter sp. | reverse complement strand
GGACAGTGCTTTGTCTGCCTGTCTGAAAATCTGGCAACAAAAAGAAAAAGCAGCTCCGGCTGCAAAAGATGATGGCAGCGGTATCACAGGCTTTCCTATCGGCAGGGAAGAATTGATCCGGCAACTGCAACTTGAAATGATTCCATATACCCCGGAAGAACTTGTAGACATCGCC
Organism: uncultured Flavihumibacter sp.; assembly: GCA_964242315.1. Classification (GTDB taxonomy): domain Bacteria; phylum Bacteroidota; class Bacteroidia; order Chitinophagales; family Chitinophagaceae; genus JADCRZ01. The sequence goes on along the minus strand of CAXTDO010000484.1, from coordinate 5,275 downwards.
AATAAAGAATTTGCCTGGTGCGATATCGAGATGCTAAAAGCTTCACGGGAGATGGGCTTTGGCGACGACTGGAAAAAGGCATTGGAAAAAGTGAAAAACACCTATGTGCCGCCCGGTAAGCAACCGGAGGCCATCATAAAGCTTTATAATGAATCTGTTGATTTTATTAAGAAGCATAACCTCATAACCATCCCGCCTTTGGCAGAAGAAACTTGGCGCATGATCATGATGACTCCGGAGCGTCAACTGGTCAATCCTTTTTTTCTGGGTGGCGAAGTAATGATCATTTCCTATCCCACCAATACGATGGAAGAAGATGATAAAATGATGAGCATGCGCGGAAATAATCCGCATTTTTCCCGTGCCACGGTGCACCACGAACTGATAGCCGGTCATCACCTGCAGGGCTTTATGAATAGCCGTTACAAAGCCTACCGGAATTTCAGAACGCCGTTCTGGACCGAAGGATGGTCGTTGTACTGGGAACTGTTGTTATGGGATCTTAAGTTTCCACAATCTCCTGAAGACCGCGTAGGCATGTTGTTATGGCGTATGCATCGTTGCGCAAGAATAATTTCTCCCTGAACTACCATCTGGGCAAGTGGACGCCGCAGCAGTGCGTGGATTTTTTGGTAGAAAGGGTGGGCCACGAAAGAGCTAATGCCGAAGGCGAAGTCCGCAGGTCTTTTGCCGGCAATTATAGTCCGTTATACCAGTTGGCTTATATGATCGGAGGCCTTCAATTTTATGCTTTAAAAAAAGAGTTGGTAGACGGAGGTAAAATGACCTATAAACAATACCACGATGCCATCATGCAGGAGAATGCCATGCCGGTAGAAATGGTTAGAGTGCTATTAACAAAGCAACAGATACCGAAAGATTTTAAAACTAATTGGAGATTTTATAGAAGATGAGATAGCTGACGACTTAACGCCGTCATCAGGCATGAGGTATGAGAATGCAATATACGTTAAAACCCCGAAGGGGCAATGTCACTAAGTTTAAGTTAAGAAGTTCTTTTAATAATTTCAGCACTGTGCAAAGGCAGGGTGTTGGATCATGCCCTCCGTTGGAGGGGACGTTATTTCCGAAGGAAATAACGGGGGTGGGTATACGGGGCAGCGTGCTTACGGGTGTGATAAATTTGTGCTTGTTGGTGAGCGTTTCAGGTGGTAGTTGCAGACCCCTCACAGTCAAACCCACCCCTGTTTGGCCTTCGGCTCAAACATCACCTGCGAGGAGGGGATGGGCGACCAGTCTCTCTTTGCACTCAGTGCTTTCATTTGAATTTTTTTAACTAAATAATATTACCCGAAGGTGTTCACTTTTTTAGTAAACTTTTAAATAATACTTATGCCGGCGTATTCAATAAAGAAGATATGGCTGTATACGATTTCTTTTAGTGCCTGTTGTGAACTGCTTCACGCGCAACGAAATGATTATCCAATACAGCCCGTGGATTTTACACAGGTGCATATAAACGATAAGTTCTGGACGCCAAAAATAGCGGTCAACGCAGGTATAACCATTCCTTATGTATTGGATAAATGCAAAGAGACAGGCCGCATTAATAATTTTCTTGAAGCTGCCGGGGTGGTGAAGAGCGATAAGCTTACGGAATTTCCCTTCGACGATACCGATCTCTACAAAGTAATTGAAGGAGCCAGCTATTCATTACAGGAAAAGCCTGATGCAAAACTGGAGCAATACATTGATACGCTTATTACTTATATAGGCGCCGCCCAGGAGCCTGATGGCTATCTGTATACATTCAGAACCGTAAAGGCAGCAAAACCACACCCATGGATAGGCGCTACACGTTGGGAAAAAGAAGAAGAGCTCAGCCATGAATTATATAATGCAGGTCACCTTTATGAAGCTGCAGTTGCGCATTATAAGGCAACCGGTAAAAAATCACTGTTAAACATTGCCATCAAAAATGCCGATCTGCTGGTAAAGGATTTTGGCTGGGGTAAGGTAGAAGCGTATCCGGGTCACCAGATCGTTGAATTGGGTTTAGCCAAATTATACAGGGTAACCGGTAACAAAGCGTACCTCGATCTTGCAAAATTTTTTCTTGATGTAAGAGGACCTAAAGGGGATTCTTATAACCAGGCTAAGCTGAAAGTAACTGATCAGCACGAAGCCGAAGGTCATGCTGTAAGAGCGGCTTATATGTATACGGGTATGGCAGATGTTGCCGCACTTACAGGCGACAAAAAATATTTAACGGCGATAGACAGCATCTGGAACAACGTAGCTGATAAAAAGTTATATATCACTGGCGGTATCGGATCAACCGGCGGGGGAGAAGCATTCGGGAAAGATTACCAGTTGCCTAATATGTCGGCCTATGCTGAAACCTGCGCTGCCATTGCCAATGTATACTGGAACAGCCGTATGTTTTTGCTGCATGGCGATTCGAGGTATATTGATGTGCTGGAAAGAACATTGTATAACGGATTGCTGTCGGGCGTATCATTAAGTGGTAACCGTTTTTTTTATCCCAATCCCCTGGCTTCTATGGGTCAGCACCAGCGCAGTGCCTGGTTTAGTTGCGCCTGTTGTATTTCCAACATGACAAGGTTTCTTCCGTCTGTTCCCGGTTATGTATATGCGCATAACAGCAACGACCTGTATGTGAATCTCTTTATGAGCAACAACAGCAGTATTAAATTAACATCGGGCATTGTAAACATTAGTCAAATTACCGATTACCCCTGGCAGGGTTCAATAGCATTACAAATAGACCCCGCACACATAAGTGAATTTTCATTGAAGATCAGAGTTCCCGGCTGGGCCGTTCAGAAGCCTGCTGCGGGTGATCTGTATACAGACATGAAACAGACTAAAACACCGGTTACCCTTTTATTAAATGGCAAACCGGTTGTTTATAAAATGGATCACGGATATGCGGTGATAAAACGTACCTGGAAGAAAGGCGATAAAGTAATGATGGAACTGCCGATGGATGTGGAGAAAGTAGTTGCCAACAAGAATGTAGTGGACGACCTGGGCCGCTTTGCATTGCAACGGGGTCCTGTTTTATATTGTTTGGAAGGACCCGACAATAAAGATAGCCTGGTTCAAAGTATAATGGTACCGCAGGATGCCGTAGTAAAAGCCTCTTACAACGACAAAATGCTTAACGGCATTACCATGTTATTTATGAAAGGCATAAGTACAAAAAGGCAATTAAATACTGAAGCATTGATAAAAACAGAACAGCAGGTTGTGGCTATACCTTACTACTCATGGGCGAACAGGGGGCCGGGAGAAATGGTGGTATGGATCCCTTACGAAGAATCTGCTGTTAAACCAAGACCGGCACCTACTATTGCCAGTACCAGCAAAGTATCGTCATCCCTTAAAAACAGCCGGTCATACATAGCCCTTAATGACCAGATTGATCCTGTGAATTCTGCTGACCAGTCTAATACTTACCTGCACTGGTGGCCAAAAAACAATACCCGTGAATGGGTACAGTACGATTTTGACACAGAACATACCATATCACAATCACAGGTGTACTGGTACGATGACGGTCCTTTTGGAGGATGCCGTATTCCTGTATCCTGGAAGATCTCCTATAAAAAAGGCGAAGAGTGGATACCTGTTGTTGCTACCACTCCGTATGAAAATGTAAAGGATCAATTTAACAAGGTAAAATTTGAACCGGTAACTACTACTGCTGTAAGGCTGGAGGTGCAATTGCCGGAAAAAAATTCTACCGGCATTCATGAATGGATTGTAAAGTAGGAGCAGGATTTTCAGGATTTAAAATAATTTTCAAAGTTTTGCAGCGAAATTTTGTTCATTATTTTAAATGCTGAAAATCCTGCTCTCTCTGGGGTTATAAACCGTTAGGAAATTTGCACTATCCTCACAGTCACTAGTAACTGTCCTGTATGGCGCATGGTGTGTTCCGCAGCATGAACGAGCAATCCTATTACCGTTGATGGAAGCCTGCCCCGGCCTACTTCCCGGTATGCTGTTAGTGTTTCCTCCTTTATCAGCTTCAATTCATCAAGGCACTTATCTATCCTGCTATTAAATATCCTTATCAGTTCTGCTGAATCACAACCGGGATATTGAGATTCTTTTTCTTTTGATAAGTAAGAAAGTTGCTCTTCATTAAGCGATTCACCTCTTGCATAAGTAAAAAGACGATCGGCAACACCAGCAAGGTGCTGCAGGTGGAAACCTACAGAGGCATGGCCGGCAGGGCGTTTCCAAAGCAGGTCGTCATTAAACCCTGTCATCAGTTCATTGATTTCTTCTCTTGCCTGTAACAACGCATGAGCAACCGGTTGCAATAAGGCAGGATACTCGGGGCTCGGTCCCCTCAGCCAAACTTCCGGAAGTGCAGACAAGAGTTTAATGATTAATGGTTAATGATTAATGATTAACGGTTAGTTATTAATCATTAATTCAGAATTATAAACTGATTTCGTTATCATAAATTTACCTCTTATCTTGTCATATTCAACTAACAATTCACAACTACCCGTTAATCATTAACCATTAATCATTAAAATGGCTGCCTCAAAATTACCCATCTACACTGCCCTGGCCGCTAATTTTGCAATAGCGGTCACCAAATTTATAGCGGCGGCAGTTACGGGTAGTTCAGCCATGATCTCGGAAGGCATTCATTCACTGGTGGATGCCAGCAATGAAATACTGTTGCTGTTCGGAATAAAGAAAAGTAAAAAACCGGCGGATGAAACAAGGCCTTTTGGCTATGGCAAGGAATTGTATTTCTGGGCGTTTATAGTTTCCATCTTAATTTTTGGCGTCGGCGCCGGTATATCTTTCTATGAAGGTATTACACACCTGGAACATCCTGTTCTTATTAAAGATCCTTTCTGGAATTATATAGTACTGGGTATAGCATTTATTTTTGATGGTGTTTCTTTTATCACCGCTTATAAAGAATTTAATATTCAAAGAGGTACCACACCTTTCTGGCTGGCAATAAAAAAAAGTAAGGACCCATCTACCTTTGTGGTTTTGCTGGAAGATGCCGCCGACCTTCTCGGACTAACCGTGGCCTTTCTGGGAGTGTACTTCGGACATTTATTTAATGAACCCGTGTATGACGCAGTGGCATCTCTCCTTATCGGGGTGATCCTTACAGCTATTTCCGTAGTGCTTGCCCGCGAAAGCAGGAGCCTGCTCATGGGCGAAAGCGCAGGACATAGAACGCTGGCCGACGTAAAATCAATTACCTAAGCCGATCCCACGGTGCGTGAAGTTGTCAGGACCCCTTCCA
>CAXTDO010000483.1:0-5453 GCA_964242315.1 uncultured Flavihumibacter sp. | reverse complement strand
TGTTTTAATAACCATTGTTTTTACCGCGCTTGAGAGTTTTTGCCAGTCAGGGATAAAGTGGTCACCAGATGGTAATTCTTATTTGAAAGTGGAGAACGGTGAGATTGTGCAATACCAGCTGCCCGTGAATACAAACACGGTATTGATTTCAAAAGACAAGCTGGTGCCGCCCGGTCAATCAGCCCCTTTATTTATAAGAAGTTTCGATTTTTCAGATGATAACAGCAAGGTACTTATTTACACGAATACTAAAAAAGTATGGCGACAGGATACACGTGGAGATTACTGGGTACTAAATACGAAGTCAAATGAACTGGCACAGTTAGGCAAATCCCGGCCTGCTTCGTCGCTTATGTTTGCAAAAATTTCGCCCGACGGAAGTAAAGCAGCTTATGTTAGTGAGCATAACATCTATTTGGAAGATCTTACTTCTCATGATATTAAAGTATTAACCTCAACAGAAGGAACGAAGAAACTGATTAACGGCACTTTTGACTGGGTGTATGAGGAAGAATTTGATTGCCGCGATGGATTTCGCTGGAGTCCCGACAGCAAATCCATCGCCTTCTGGCAGATAGACGCTAACCAGATTCGCGACTACCTGATGTTGAATACTACCGATTCTATTTATCCTTTTACAGTACCCGTTGAATATCCAAAGGTAGGAGAGGCGCCATCACCCTATAAGATCGGAATTATTTCCTTGGCAAATGCAACAACCAAATGGATGAATATTCCCGGCGACCATCGTCAAAGTTACCTGCCGAGAATGGAATGGGCTGGTAACTCCTCTGAGATCATCATACAACAACTTAATCGTAAACAGAACAAGAGCCGCATTATGATTTGTAATGTATCGGGCGAAAGTGTAAAAGAAATTTATAAAGAAAACGATGAAGCGTTCATTGATATAAACATCAGCGTACAGAATGGTGATGTAACAGGATGGGATTGGATCAATAAAGATAAGGAGTTTATATGGTTGAGTGAAAAAGATGGCTGGAGGCACATTTACCGGATAAGCAGGGATGGGAAAAAAGAATCCGTTGTTACAAAAGGAAATTATGATGTTATCAAAGTTAACCTGATTGATGAAAAAGCAGGATTGATTTATTTTATAGCATCCCCGGAAAATGCTACGCAAAAATATTTGTTCAGGGTAAAACTCGATGGTACCGGAAAAGCAGAACGCCTTTCGCCTGCCGATGAACCAGGAACTCATTCTTATTCTATTTCACCAAATGGGTTATATGCACAACATTCTTTCAGCAATGCTTATACACCGCCCGTAAGTGAATGGATTAATCTGGCTAAAAATACTTCCCTTGTTACACCTTCTATTATACCCGACAGAATAACGGTCTCCAAAAAAAACAATAACGTTGAATTTTTTAAAATCACTACGGAAGAAGGCGTTGAAATGGATGGATGGATGATTAAGCCCGCTCATTTCGACAGTACAAAAAAATATCCGGTGTTATTTTATGTATATGGTGAGCCGGCGGGTCAAACAGTAACGGACTCTTATGGCAGCACCCGCACAAGATTGTTTAACGGAAACATGGCAGAAGAAGGTTATATTCAAATGAGCCTCGATAACAGGGGAACACCCGCTCCAAAGGGAAGGGCATGGCGTAAAAGTATCTATCGCCAGATCGGGCGGGTAAACATCCGCGACCAGGCGCTCGCCTGCAAGAAAATAATTACATGGCCTTATGTTGACCCGAAAAGGATAGCTGTATGGGGTTGGAGCGGCGGTGGCTCCAGCACCTTAAACTTACTATTTCAATACCCAGAGCTTTATCAAACGGGAGTAGCCGTTGCAGCAGTAGGCAATCAATTGAGCTATGATAATATTTACCAGGAGCGTTATATGGGATTGCCGCAGGAAAACCGGCAGGACTTTATTCTGGGCTCTCCCATCACCTACGCCAAAAATCTTAAAGGAAACCTTTTGTATATGCATGGTACCGGGGATGATAATGTTCATTACCAGAACGCAGAACTGCTTATTAATGAATTGATAAAGAATAATAAAGTGTTTTCACTGATGTCTTATCCTAACAGAACGCACAGTATATCCGAAGGAGAAGGCACCTCCCGCCATGTTTCAACCATGTTTACAGATTTCATACGAAAGAATTGTCCGGGTGGCGGAAGATGACGTTTGCTATCAGCTAACAGCTATCAGGAAAACAGAATTGATAAAAATGCTGTACTGATAGCAGATGACAGCCAATACAAATAGTTAATAACAGACATTCAATAGCTGATATCTGACTGCTGACTGCCGACAGCTATATAATATTTACGAAAACTCTAAAAAAACTTTTGCTTGTATACTCGTAGCACATACCTTTGCACTCCCAATTAAAAATTGGGATTTACTTATGTCACAGCGAATTAGAATAAAACTTCAGTCTTACGATCACAATCTGGTAGATAAATCGGCTGAAAAGATTGTGAAAACCGTTCGTAGTACTGGTGCCGTTGTAACGGGACCTATTCCTTTACCTACACATAAGAAGATATTCACGGTGCTGCGTTCGCCACACGTAAATAAAAAGGCCCGTGAACAATTTCAGCTTTGCACTCACAAACGTTTATTGGATATCTACACTTCTTCATCAAGAACTGTAGATGCATTGTCAAAGCTGGATCTGCCGTCAGGCGTAGAAGTTGAAATTAAAGCATAACCGGTAGTCCGGTAATGACTGTTTGATCATTAAGTTCTTAATATATATCATCTCTCAACTCTACTAATGTAGAAAAAAAGAGCTCTGATTAAAAACAAACCAGTAGTTTTTGATAATGATTATCAATACGCTGGTACAACATATAAACAAGCCGTTCGGGGTTTGTTTACTATCGGTACTTCCACCACTCGTTTGAAGATAACGGGTTAATTGTAGCTAACTTAATAATACATCGCCTGGCTACGGCGGTAAAAGGGAAAAGGTCGATAGCAAACGGGGATTGAAGTCTATGGGTTATCCATATATGACTGTCCTTTTAATCCTGAAGGCGCAAATTGTACATTACGATGAAAGGGATCATTGGAAAGAAAATTGGAATGACCAGCGTCTTTACTCCCGATGGCAAGCAAACGGCTTGTACCATCATAGAAGCCGGTCCTTGTGTAGTAACACAGGTTAAGACCACAGATTCAGACGGCTACAATGCAATACAGGTAGCATTCGGCGACAAAAACGAAAAACACTCCGTTAAAGCCGAAATCAATCACTTCGCAAAGTCGAGTACCTCTCCCAAGAGTTTTGTAACAGAATTCCGCGATCATACCGCTGGCAAAAATTTAGGTGAAACAATCACTGTAGACATTTTTACCGAAGGCGAACAGGTGCATGTTGTAGGCACTACAAAAGGTAAAGGTTTTCAGGGTGTTGTTAAACGTCATGGTTTCCATGGAGTAGGTGAAGCTTCTCATGGTCAGCATGATCGTCAGCGTGCGCCAGGATCTGTTGGCGGATCTTCTTACCCCGCCAGAGTTTTCAAAGGTATGCGCATGGCAGGCAGGATGGGTGGAGACAGAGTGAAAATGAAGGGGTTAAAAGTGGTGAAGATTTTCGCAGAAAAAAATTACATTTTGGTGAGTGGTTCAGTTCCTGGCCACAATGGTTCAATCGTTTTAATACAGAAGTAATATGCAAGTACAAGTTTTAAATATTCAAGGTGCCGCAACCGGCAGATCTGTAGAGCTGCCTGAAGACATTTTTGGAGTTGAGCCAAATGATCATGTTATCTATCTGGCGGTAAAGCAATATTTAGCGGCTCGTCGTCAGGGTACTCATAAGGTGAAAACGCGCGCTGAAGTACAAGGTGCTTCACGGAAACTACATAAACAAAAAGGTACCGGTGGCTCAAGAAAGGGTAATATCCGTAACCCACTTTATAAAGGCGGTGGTACCATATTTGGGCCAAAGCCTCATAAATATGATTTTAAGTTAAATCGTAAAGTAAAGGATCTCGCTAAAATCTCTGCCCTGGCTTATAAGGCGAAAGCAAATGCAATTATTGTTTTAGAGGACCTCAACATTGACACACCTAAAACAAAAGAATTTACCGGTATTTTAAAGAGCCTTAATCTCTCCGGCAAAAAGACTTTGTTTGTTACTTCAGAGTATAATGACAACGTTTACCTGTCATTAAGAAATATCTATTCCGTTCAGGGTGCATTGCTGAGTGATATCAGCACTTATGATATTATGAATGCTAATGTGCTGGTTCTTACTGAAAGCGCAGCAAAGATTTTTAGTGAGGAGGAAGAAGAAGTAGCAGAAACCGGAGCATAATAGTATAGAAATCTGTTAGTACATTATTAACAGGTAATTTTTGAATTCAATTTTCAATTTTCAAATTAAGATAAGATGAAATTATCTGAAGTACTGGTAAAGCCGGTTTTAACGGAGAAAGCAAATGCCCAGCAGGAAAAGTTGCGCAGGTATGCTTTTAAAGTAAACAGAAAGGCTAATAAATTAGAGATAAAGAAAGCTGTGGAAGAATTTTACGGTGTAACCGTAATCAGTGTTAATACGAGTGTGGTACCGGGTAAAACCAAAACGCGTTCTACGAAGGCAGGTTATATTCAAGGCATGAAACCCGCTTTTAAAAAAGCGTTGGTAACTCTTGCTGATGGAGAAAGTATTGACCTTTACTCCAATATCTGATAATTTATTTATTATTAAAGCAGGCGAAGCTGATAAGTTCGCAGTAAAAAGAAATAAAATGGCGTTAAAGAAATACAAGCCGATGACCGCCGGCACCAGATGGAGGATCGGCAATGCTTATGCAGAAATCACTTCAGACACTCCTGAAAAGAGTTTGCTGGAGAAGATTAAAGTTACCGCGGGCAGGAACGTACAGGGAAGAAGAACGACCAGGAATATGGGTGGCGGACATAAAAAGATGTATCGTACCATCGATTTTAAAAGAGATAAGAAGGCTATCCCCGCTACGGTAGCCAGCATTGAATATGATCCAAACCGTACTGCATTTATAGCTTTATTGAATTATGCAGATGGCGAAAAAAGATACATCCTCGCACCACAAGGCATTCAGGTTGGTGGCACCGTTATAAGCGGAGATGAGGTGGCACCTGAAATCGGTCATGCTTTACAGTTAAAGAACATGCCGTTGGGAACGATGGTTCATAATATTGAGATGCAACCCGGACAAGGTGGAAAAATTGCCAGAAGTGCCGGTTCTTCGGCGCAGCTTAGCAATAAGGAAGCTAAATATGCGGTGCTTAAAATGCCTTCCGGTGAATTAAGAAAGGTTTTGATTAATTGCTATGCAACCGTTGGTGTTGTTAGCAACAGCGATCACAGCCTGCAGAGTATGGGTAAAGCCGGAAGAAATCGCTGGAGGGGTATTCGTCCACGTACAAGAGGTGTAGCAATGAACCCGGTAGATCACCCGATGGGTGGTGGTGAAGG
>CAXTDO010000482.1:0-5473 GCA_964242315.1 uncultured Flavihumibacter sp. | reverse complement strand
CCGCAGAGGAGGAAACGCAGAGGGCGCAGAGTATCGTCTCTGCGCCCTCTGCGTTTCCTCCTCTGCGGTCTCTGCGGTTAAAAAAACATTTACAAATAAACCGCTAAACCTTATATTCCCATATTTTTTATATGTTAAATGTATTAAGATCATTTGTTTTTTAATCATACAAGGCTATTTTTGCGGCAAGTCATGATTGGAAAGAAAGTTATACATCTTATTCTCATTTTCACGCTTTTGATTCAGTTATTCCCAACGAATCAGGCGGGAAAGTTCTTTCTGCTTGATTTACCAGATGATGAATTTGCTGACATGGCAGGTTCTTCAGCCAACCAGCTTCGTCAGTTTGTAGAAGAAGAACACAAAGACCTCCACATTGAACACCACTGGATAGTAGTTCCTTTTATCCATATCAATAATAAAAGATTTCATTTCTCCGTATCCTTACCTGATCCGCATCCCGGAGCCATCCCTACCCCTCCTCCAAATTATGTTGCTTAGTTATTTCACATGTTGAATAACATATGGATGCTTGCCATATTGATTATTCTCAACTAAAGAATTTAATTAATTAACCGGATTGCTGTAATGAATTTCAAAAAGTAAATTTTTGAGGTGATGATTATTTAACGCAATCCTGTAAAAAAACAACATGAAAAAGATTTTTAAGAATATTGGATGGGATGTTTCTGCTTCGCTGGTGGTTTTCCTGGTTGCCTTACCATTATGTTTAGGCATTGCAATGGGTTCCGGTGCTCCCATGTTCGCAGGTATTATCGGAGGTATTGTTGGAGGAATAGTAATCGGGTCATTGAGTGGATCGCAATTGAGCGTCAGCGGCCCTGCTGCCGGTTTAACGGTTATTGTGGCAACCGGCATAGCAAAACTTCCCTCCTTTGAAGCATTCCTGCTGGCGGTATTGCTTGCCGGTGTGTTTCAGGTAATATTAGGATTTATTAAGGCAGGAATTATTGGAGATTATATTCCTTCAAGTGTTATTACAGGCATGCTTGCTGCTATCGGCCTGATCCTGATCCTAAAACAAATACCACATTTTTTAGGATATCATGCAGACTTTGAAGGAGATGAATCCTTTGCACAAGCAGATAGTGAAAATACTTTTAGCGGAATTATGTCCTCCTTCAGAAAGATGGCCCCTCTTGCGGTTATTATTGGAGCCATTTCTTTGCTGATTCAGATATTATGGGATAAAGTGCTTGTTAAAAAGGCAAAGATCTTTAAACAAATTCCAGCACCACTGGTAGTGGTACTCTCTGCTGTTGTGATAAACCTGCTGTTCATCAATCAGCAACACCCCTGGGCATTGAAAGACAATCACCTGGTTGTAATTCCGGTTGCCGAAACACTGGGCGGATTTGTTTCCTTCTTTAAATTTCCTGATTTCGGTTTTATAAGCTTACCGGCAGTTTGGACTACAGCAATTACAATTGCCATCGTTGCAAGTTTGGAAACCTTATTAAACATCGAAGCTGCCGACGAACTGGATCCTTATAACCGTGTTACTCCGACCAACAGAGAACTTAAGGCTCAGGGCATAGGCAACATGGTTTCGGGTTTTATCGGAGGTTTACCGTTAACATCGGTAGTAGTAAGAACTTCAGCTAATGTAAGTGCAGGCGCTAGAACCAAGATGTCAACAATACTTCATGGCATTTTATTATTATTGAGCGTTGCTTTCATTCCAGGCCTGCTTAATTATATTCCGCTTTCAGCCCTGGCGGCAGTATTAATCTATACCGGTTTTAAATTGGCAAAGCCTGCTATCTTCATAAAATTTTACAAAAAAGGATTCGACCAGTTTGCCCCATTTGTAATTACTGTTGTGGCTATAATGCTTACTGATCTTTTGCTGGGCATTATAATTGGCATTGGCGCCGGTTTGTTTTTTGTATTGCGAAGCAACTTTAAAACATCCGTGTTTGTTGTAAACGATAAAAACAATTACCTGTTTCGTCTTAGAAAAGATGTTTCTTTTTTAAATAAGCCCATCCTTAAAAATAAATTAGAACAGGTACTGCCGAACTCTTATGTGATGATTGATGCCATGCGGGCAGACTTTATTGACAAGGATGTTATTGAAGTGATCAATGATTTTATGCACCATGCACATCTGAAAAATATCAGGGTGGAAATTAAGAGAAGTGCCAATAAACCCATGCACCAACTAATTGAAGTAACTGCAAATCCCGAATCAATGCCTGTTGTTAAAACGCAAAAGGAAAAAGAAGAGGAACCATATGAAATGCTGGCGACTATCTCGCTTTGAGCAATCAGAGTTCAGCTATCAGGAGGAAAGCTTATCCGGTTTTGATATGCTGATAACTGACCGCTGATAGCTGATAGCGATTCACACACAATAGCATAATCATGCTTATTAATGCATTTAACTTCAGATTTAAGGAAAAGTACAGTACATTAGTTTAACCAATAGAGGTTGTTATAATAGTTTCAATTCTTCCAAAAACAGCCTCGCCTATAAATTTAACAAATGAAACCAGTCGAAAAATTATTACTTGAAAATAAAGCATGGGCCGGAGAAATGCTTGAAAATGACGATCAGTACTTCAAACGTTTATCAAGTTTACAGCAACCTGAATTCCTGTGGATAGGTTGCAGTGATAGTCGTGTGCCGGCCAATGAAATTACCGGTACGCAGCCGGGTGAAATTTTTGTTCATCGCAACATTGCAAACCTCGTGGTGAATACCGATATCAACATGCTAAGCGTTCTTCAGTATGCGGTAGAGGTATTAAAAGTGAAGCATGTTATTGTGGTAGGTCATTATGGTTGCGGCGGAGTAAAAGCAGCCATGAATCAACATCATTATGGAATCATCAACCATTGGCTTAAGAATATTAAAGATGTGTACAGGATCCATCGCGATGAAATTGATGCGTTACCTACTGAAGAGCAAAGGGCAAACCGCTTAACAGAACTTAATGTGATGGAACAGGTCTTCAACCTTTCTAAAACATCCATTATTCAAACCGCCTGGAAATATGACCAGCGGCCTCATCTTCACGGATGGGTATACGGATTAAGTGATGGATTGTTGAGGCCCGTTTCAGAGATACCGCCTGGAACCAAGATAGATGAATTGTATGAATATGATAATTTGTAAGGAGATTTCAGGTATCGGGTATCAGGTATGAGGTATGAGGTGAGAAGGGAACGGTCTGGAGAGTTTATCATCTCCGCCAGGTTACTTCTTACCTCATACCCCATACCTGAATTACAAAGGCAGGAACCAGGTCCTGCCATTTGTGTTGTCTAGGGGCTATTGATATGAATTATACGTTTAAAATAATTAGTCGGTTTTATTTGTTCTATACTGTAAAAATAATATTGATGAACGAAATAAATCCTGACTTTCATCAACCGCTGAGGTGATCTTAAACCCATATACGGGAAATTTTATTTTTTAGATGAATGATTCCTTTTAGGCTCTCATAAAAAAGAAACAGTATTTTAGATAAATGAACTCCAAATCACTTTTTCAAATTATTTTGATGCTCCTGATTTGCAGTACTGTTTTTACACAGGAGCCGTATGACCTGATCATCAAAAATGGAAAGATTATAGATGGTACTGGAAACTCCTGGTTCTATGCTGATATTGCCGTTAAAAATGGGAAAATAGCTAAAGTTGGGAACCTTGCAGCATTGCAATCGAAGAAAACCATCGACGCAACCGGACTGATGGTGGCCCCCGGTTTTATAGATGTGCATACTCATATTGAAGGTGACGAAGCAAAAACACCTACCGCAGATAATTTTATCTATGATGGCGTTACAACGGTGGTTACCGGAAATTGTGGTGGTTCAAAAACCAACATAAGCAACTACATTCGTTTTCTCGACAGCATTAAATTATCTGTAAATATCGCTACCCTGATTGGGCATAACGATGTTCGCAAAGCTATATTGGGTTCTGCCAACCGTGCACCAGCAGTCGAAGAATTGAAGGCGATGAAAGCTATCGTTGCAAAGGCCATGCAGGATGGCGCCGTGGGACTATCTACCGGCCTTATTTATATTCCCGGCACCTATTCCACAACGTTTGAGGTAGTAGAGCTCGCTAAAACTGCCGCTTCTTATAAAGGCGTTTACACTTCACATATACGCAGCGAAGGCGACAGCGTGGTGCCGGCAATAAAAGAAGCCTTGTTAATTGGCAAAGAAGCCGGCATGCCGGTGGAGATTTCTCATTTCAAATTAAGCGGCCAGCAAAACTGGAAACGTTCCAACGAAACATTAAAGCTGGTGCAGGATGCAAGAAAAGAGGGTATTGATGTAACTATCGACCAGTACCCTTACACCGCCAGCAGCACTTCGTTAAGCACCCTGCTGCCGGATGAAATACTGGCTGATGGAATAGACTCGATAAAACAACGACTTGGTAATTCTGCTATCAGAAAATATGTAGCTGAAAGCATGATTAAAAATTTAAAGAAGCGTGGCTTAAAACATTTCAGTTATGCAGTGGTGGCTTATCATGCTGCCGATACTACTTTAAACGGTAAAAGCATCGAAGCGGTTAACCTGATGAAAGGCAAAAAACACAATGCCGCAAATGAAGCTGAAACTGTTATGGATATGATGATGCAGGGGGGCGCAGGTATGGTATTTCACGGCATGAGCGACTGGGATGTGGAGAACATCATGAAATATCCTTACAACATGTTTGCATCGGATGCAGGTATCCGTTCCTTCGGACAAGGCGCACCTCATCCCCGCGGTTATGGTACCAATGCAAGAGTGCTGGCAAAATATGTAAGGGATGACAAAATTATAACACTTGAAGAAGCAATCAGGAGAATGACCTCTTTGCCTGCACAAAAATTTCAATTAAAGGATCGCGGATTGTTGCTTCCCGGCTTTGCTGCCGATATTGTTGTATTTGATGCAGACAGGGTGCAGGATGAATCTGTTTACGATCATCCGCATGCTTATTCAAAAGGCTTCGTGTATGTTGTTGTTAATGGCGATGTAACGGTTGATCAGTCAAAACATACCGGTGCAAGAAGTGGACAATTCCTGTATGGCCCTGGCCATGCAATGCAGCATTCCGGATTGCAACCTGACGATACTAAAAAGCCTTTTGAATAACCTGGTAGCCACGAAGGCACTAAGGCACGAAGAAGCACAAAGTTTTTTAAACAAGATCAATAAGTAGGATGTTATTGTTTATTAAAAAACTTTGTGCTTCTTCGTGCCTTAGTGCCTTCGTGGCCTGAATTAAAAATTCATCAGCTTTTCAATAAACTCCCCAAGCCTGGATTTGGCCATGAATTGCTCTTCAAGAGCGGAATTAAAGGGTATTGGCGTATCTAATGAAGCACATCGCATTAGCGGCGCATCCAGCATTTCGAAACAGTGTTCACTGATCAACGCGGCAGTCTCGGCGCCGGGTCCGCAGGTCAGTGTGTCTTCATGTAATATCAGCACACGGC
>CAXTDO010000481.1:0-5474 GCA_964242315.1 uncultured Flavihumibacter sp. | reverse complement strand
AGCCTTCTCCGTGGACCTCCGTGGTACCTCGGCTCTTCCTCCGTGGTTAAAAAAACACTTACCAGGTTAGCTACTATAGGAAATGAGTGATATGAAACTTAACATAACACGAGTAATGTTATATCACTATGCAAAAGCGTCATCTACGGTCTCCAGCCTGTAGCCCTTACCATGGATATTTGTTATGCGAAGATCGGGATCAACGCTTAATTTTTTTCTAAGCTTTGATACGAACATATCAAGGCTGCGGCCGGTGATGACCCCTTCGTTGATCCACACTTCCTGCATCAGCGTTTCGCGGGTGATCAGTTCGCCGAAATTTTTGTGTAGCAATTCCAGAACCTTGCATTCTTTGTCTGTGAGACTAATCACCTCACTTCCTAAAAGCAAGCGCTGACCTTTCACATTAAATAAAAGTTTTCCGAGCGAAGCCAATTCCGGAACGGACTCGTTTATTACAGGGTGGTTTTGATGCTGCACGGGCGCCGGTTTAAAATTTTTTCCATATCGCCAAATCAAAAAGGCACCACCCATCAACACTAGGATGCCGCCATAAACCATATTGATTAATGGATAGTCGAAGATTGTCGTTTTGAATTCTTTAAGTTTTGGATTGACCTCCCGAGGATCAACACGAAGAGATTTGAGTTCTTCAGTCCGATGGCCGATGTCATCGTCGAAGACTGTTGTTTTGGATTCTTTAAGTTTTGGATTTACTTCCTGAGGATTAACTTTAACTGATTTAGTCAACTGGTCGATGTCAGCTTTGTGCTGTTCTACGTTCTCATAAAAATCCGGAATGGCAAATTCAATTGTGTAACAACCCTGAGGCTGACTTCTGCCGCTGCAGGCCAGGATGTCTGGCGAGGTATTATTTACCTGGAAACCATAGACGATGTTGCCTTTCATGCAGTCATGTACTGTAACGGTGTAGCCGGAAGGGAACTTTGTTTTGGGAAGCAGGCCCTGTGACAGCAACATAAGTGAGTCGTGGTTAAAAACGAATTCATTTTCGAACCTGAGCAGAAATGTACCTTCACTACTCTCGGTAACGGGCAATACACGTGAGGTTGAGTCACCTGCCTGCAGCAGCAACCGGTGACCAATCTGGCGGATAATGAGGTTCACCTGCTTTGCCTTTAAAACGCGGTCGGAATGTTCGGTAAAAGACGAGGCGATAAAAAAAACGGCAAGCATCACAATGCTCATGCCAGGCACTATCGCAAACCGTTTGGTAAAAAAGCCGGTAACAGCAGAATTTACACGCATTTACATTTCTTTTTACAATTTATTTAGAGGGAGTGGCAACACGGCTTCGTACGTTTGAATATCTCAAGTTAAAACAATTTTTTCTTATGAAACTTTTCAGGAAATCGTTTGCCCTTAATGTTACTGTTTTTATTGGAGTGTTTATAGTAACAGCTATCATTAATTTGTGTTATGGACAAACTAAAGTTGATAAACTCGATAAGCTGATCAGTGCATATGCTGAATATGGAAAATTTAACGGATCTGTTCTGGTTGCTGAAAAGGGAAAAGTTATTTACAAAAAAGGGTTTGGATTGGCTGATATGGAATGGAATATTCCCAATCAGCCCGACACTAAATACAGGCTGGGTTCCATAACCAAACAATTCACTGCCATGTTGATCATGCAATTGGTTGAACAGGGTAAATTGAAATTAGACGTACCTATTTCCACCTATCTTCCTGAGTATCCTAAAAAAAACGGAGATGTTATTACGATTCATCACCTGCTCACACACAGTTCCGGAATTCCGAATATGACTTCGTTTCCGGGCTTCTTTAATAATATCAGCCGTAATTATTACAGTCCTGCGCAGCTGGTGAATTTGTTCGCTGACTCAACGCTGCAATTCAAGCCCGGAGAAAAATACGATTACAGCAATTCTGGCTATATACTCCTGGGTTACATCATTGAAAAAGTAACAGGTAAATCTTACGAGCAGGTATTGCAGGAGAAAATTTTTACTCCGCTTAGCATGAATAATACAGGATATGATCATTATGGACCTTTGTTGAAGAACAGGGCTAATGGATATGATTTGAATGGAAGGCGTTATGTAAATGCAAGTTTTATAGACATGTCTGTGCCATATGCTGCAGGAGCATTATATTCAACGGTGGAAGATCTTTATCTCTGGAATCAGGCATTGTATGGCAATCAACTGCTGCGGACAGAAAATATGAAACTTTTATTTACCAAACATATTCTGTCTGGCGGAAGTTTTTATTATGGTTATGGTTGGGGCATTGGTGAAATACCCCTGGGTAACTCAACAGAAAGAATAGAAACAATCGGCCATGGGGGCGGGGTAAACGGTTTTATTACACAGATCACCCGAATACCATCCGACAAATCTTTTATTGTTTTATTGAATAACACAGGAGGAGCGCCTCTTAATGAAATGACGAGTGCCATTGCAGCAATTATTTATGAAAAATCTTACGGTAATCCTAAAAGATCTGTTGCTTATTCTTTGGCAGACAGGATAGATAAAGAGGGCATTCCGGCTGCACTTGTGTATTATTCTAAAATCAAAGATTCCATCGGGTACTACCTCAATGAATCGGAAATGAACAGAACAGGATACGAATTCCTCCAATCCGGCAAAGTGAAAGAAGCAGCCGAAATTTTTAAGCTCAATGCACTATCGTTTCCTAAATCAGCCAATACTTTTGACAGCTATGGTGAAGCGCTCATGGCACTTGGAAACAAAACAGAGGCTATTGAAAATTATAAGAAATCTATAAAATTAAATCCGGGTAACGAAAACGGTATAAAAGTCTTAAAAGACAATGGCGTAAATACGGATGACCTGATCAAAAAAGTTTCTATAGAATACCTGAAACTTCTGGAAGGCGAATATCTGAACGATGATAACAAAGAATGGAAGATCAAATTTGAAATAAAGGAAGGCATATTATATGGAAATGACAGAGGTTACAGATATAAAGTGCTTCCTGTAGGGGAAGGTGAGTTCATCAATCCCGATGATGGAGCTTCATTGATTTTCGATACCAAAGACAAGAAGGCAATAACGTTGCTACTTTTTGGAAGGGCCCGGTTCAGAAAGGTTTTATAAGAGAAAGGGAAATTTCTCAAAGCTATTCGTAGTGTTCTTTAAAATATAAAAAGCCAGAATAGCACCAAATTTCTGGTGAATGGAAATTAAATGAGTCGAAAAGTGAATCAGTTCAACAGTTTCCTCTTTGTATATTTGGCAGTGGAGATCGTATGAGATCCAGAACAATGAAAATAGCCGGATATGCAGATTTTATAACTGTAGACGTAGCAAGCGAGTCTGCTGACGGCGCGCTGGTTACAAGACAAGAAAAACTGATCTTCGACGGTAAAAAAAGTGAGGCTTCTTTTGTCGGGAGACCAAGGGAGAAGTCTGCCGCCAGGTGGTCAGACGATGGCAAAACCATGATTGTTAACCCGGTTATATCCTTCGATATAAATGGTGCGACAGCAGATTTTAAAGTAACAGAGATTTGGAAGTTGATCAATGATGGAAAGTCTATTTCCGTTAAAGTTGATTTGACCAGAATTTCCGGCGGCGTAAATACTATGAATATACACCTACACAATCGGAAATAAGTCTCGTGCCCACTGGAAATAACGGTACTTGTAATTGCATACCGAAATTTAAAGCATTTTCTTTTCACGAACTACATCTATCAAATCATAAATTTTAGGGCCTATGTAAGGAGTTCTGAAATTATTTAATTCCTCTGGAAGAATACAAGAAGAAAAGGCTTCAATCATGAATAGGTCTAATTATTGAATAGTTCTCTTTTACATTTTAACGCCCACTTTTTGGGCAAAATAAACGTTCAGAGATTAGTTGAAAACCCTTACAAGTTCTTAAAGGTTTAAATACTTGTAAGGGTTTTAGTGTTAAAAATTATATTGACTTGTTATCTAGACAGAGCCCAAACTCCAACCCTGACGGTATTCACGTTTTACAAACTGGTTTACTTCATCCATATTTGTAACACGCATATTTTCGTGATCCCATAAAAGCTTCATATTACTTCCAGGGTAATCCATGCCTCTTCCGTTTGCTCTTGGCTTTGGAGTATCTGCTGCACGGATAGCCAGGTTAGCCATTAGAATTGCTTCTGTCAAAGGACCAGCAAGCTCAAACGGTGAACTTAATTGCTTATTACCGTAACCTGCGATAGCCCCTTCTACCCATTGTGCATAATGCCCATCAGCGCTTCCCGG
Organism: uncultured Flavihumibacter sp.; assembly: GCA_964242315.1. Lineage (GTDB taxonomy): Bacteria > Bacteroidota > Bacteroidia > Chitinophagales > Chitinophagaceae > JADCRZ01. Next base: position 1,219 of record CAXTDO010000481.1, on the reverse strand, counting down.
AACACGGGCATAGGTTTGCTTTACCTTAACCTCCTGGTTTCTTGAAAGCGGCAACAAACGTGGATTAGCCGCATATTCACTTGCCATCATTTTGCCTTTGGTGCCAACAAATAAAATTCCGCTGTTTCCATCACCAAAAACTTCATCTGGTCCTAATTCTTCAGGTCTTTCCGGCTTTATTCCACCATCCATCCAATGCATGGTTACTGGTCCCTTTGTTTTGGTTCCTTTCGGGAAGGTTAATGTAGCATGGCTTGATGGAGGAAAACTTTTTGGGAAATAACCTCTTTTACTCCAATCTGTGAAGACACTTGTCACCGATGCCTGGCAATCAAGAGCATATTTTAAACCAAGTACACTAAATGGCGCTTCCATTAAGTGACAACCTAAATCGCCGAGAGCACCAGTGCCATAGTCAGCCCAACCACGCCAGCTAGCAGGAATTAATTTATCTACATAATCTACATGGGGAGCAGTACCTAGCCACAGATCCCAGTCAAGTCCTTTTGGTACTGGCGGTTTTTCGCTAGGCCAGGGAATACCCTGCGGCCATATTGGCCTGTTTGTAAAAATATATACTTTATCAACATCTCCTATAACACCCGCATCGTACCATTCACGTAATTGCCTTACACCGTCACCAGAAGAGCCTTGGTTTCCCATTTGTGTAACTACTTTATACTTCTGTGCAGCTTCCGTTAGCTTACGTGCTTCCCATATATCATGTGTCATTGGTTTCTGCACATACACATGTTTTCCTCGCTGCATGGCTGCCATTGCAACAACGGCATGAGTATGGTCGGGAGTGGATACAGACACTGCATCGAAGTTCTTTGACTCTTTATCAAACATTTCTCTCCAGTCTTTATAGTACTTCGCTTTAGGATAAGCCTTAACTGTATTTTCAGCCCTGCGGTCATCGACATCACATAAAAATGCAATATCGGCTTTACCACTTTTTGCAAAGTGACTTATGTCGTCGGCGCCCTTACCACCTACACCTACACTGGCAATGGTAAGGCGATCACTGGGAGCAAGAAATCCACGTCCTAGAACGTGGCGGGGAACAATTACAAATCCTGCTGCACTGAGAGTAGTATTTTTAATGAAATCTCTGCGAGATGTACCTTCGGGCAGATTTAATTTTTCTTCTGGCATCGATATTAATTTAACGTGAATTCTGGATTAGAAACATTATAACATATTGATTGTTTATCAA
>CAXTDO010000480.1:329-5477 GCA_964242315.1 uncultured Flavihumibacter sp. | reverse complement strand
ATGACTATTAAGATAAAAAACAAATGGATTACCTGAAACATCAGCAAACAACTTCTTAAGCTTGGGATGCAGGTATTCGATCACGAGATTTTTAGTCTCTTCAGGCAATTCCTCTGTTTCCTGGCTGATTATGTTTTCCCAGGAACCGCTGAATGGCGAATTCCTGTTTAAATATTTTGTAACCTCTGTTTCCTGCATGCGCCTTAGGGCAGGTATCAGCAATTTATCTTCTTCTACTAAAATATCAGTATTTACAAACTTCGATAAGTCAAGCTTTTCTACTTTACCTATAAAATTTTTCTGATCTTCATCACTTTCCCCCTGTATTGCCTCTACTAAAAAACCAGGATAAGAAGTAAGATTAAAGTTAAACACCACTCCAAGGCGCAGCGACGCTCCGATAATAATGTTTTCTTCCTGGGGTCCCTCGGGCGGAACAGTTGATTCAACGGGTTTAGGCCGGTTTATAGTAAGCGGGTTAATCCGTTTTATAGAAGCATCCAGCACCCGTAAAAATGGTTTCCCTTCTTTATAGCTGAATTCAAACTTTCCTTTAAGGTTGTCGCTTATGGTATAGCCATAAGCTTCCAGCAACTTATTTTTCTCTTTATCCCAGTTGCGGATCGTATCAAAGTAATGGGGGCCATAAGAATTGAATAGCTGCAATATAACGATCACCTTTGGAAGGCATAAGGGATGAGAGGGATCATCATAATCACAGCTTGTATCAAAGTTCCTTTCCTCGTTTTTACGAATAACTACGTTATAATTTTTTTCATCCAGTAACACAGAAGCTTTTACCACTTCATCTTTCGCAGATTCAATTGTTGCTTTTTGAGTGCGCAGATACATTTCAGCGTCGGTGTATGTTTGCTGCGAACAAAGCATTTTAATCGTTTTAAGATCTATATACTTCATTTTAACTACCGTATGAAGCTGGTTGTATACGATAGCCTGCGATTTAAGCAAGTTCTTATCTAATAACTCTTGTAACTGTATAAGCGATGCCGCTTCATGGCGGCAAATATCACTGAGGTTGTAAGGACAGGCACACCGTAACGATATGGATTTAGGGTCGTTGAATTGCTGAATATGAACCTTATAATAAGTGGAATAGCTGTCATCCTTAACCCGAAAGGTTACAGAACCGTGGAGTTCATCGAATTCTATCAGTTCCACGTAACCCATGGCATGTATCTTTTTGCCCCGGCGGATTACTTCTTCAGTTCCAATGGTATAAACATGTTTGATGAGATGCGGTAAAGCCATGTATAGTCTGTTTGTGATCCTCTACGACTTCATTAGTATAAATGAACGGTATTTTATCATATTATCTGTCAGTCATTCAAATGAGGACAATCTGCAAAACTAATGGAAAAATTCTCAGCTACAGAAGTTAAGAACAGTTTTAATATCAAATTAATGGCAATAGCTATCAGCCGTTCAACCGGTTTTTTAACAACGGAGGGCGCAGAGGAGGAAACACAGAGGGCGCGGAGGGTTTCCTCTGCGCCCTCCGTTGTTAAAAAACTCTTACAAGTTAAGTTACAACCTTTTAATACGTAAGTTCATCTTTAACACAACACCAGTTTATTTTGACAATTTCCATTGAAATACGTTTCGCCTGTCTAACTTTGGTAACTTTTTACAGATACAGATTATTGAAAATGTTTCCTATGTTGAGCTCTAAAAACCTTTGGTGCTTTTTATTGATTGTAACCATCCCCGTACTTGCACAAAAACAAAAGAAAGAAGATAAGATCCTGATAAGTAATTTACAAGCTCACATTAACTATCTCGCTGATGACAGGATGGAAGGAAGGCGCGCAGGAACCAATGGCGAAAAGCTGGCTATGGAATACATTAAAAGCCAGTATGAAAAAAATGGATTGGAGCCAAAGGGAAGCAATGGAAGTTACTACCAGCCATTTAAAATATGGGATGGAAGAAACTTCGAGAACAACAGCTATCTGAATATCAACGGTGAAGCAATAAAAGCAGGAGATTTTTTCCCCCTGCCCTGTTCACCAAAAGTTAACCTCGAATCATCTCCATCAATTGCTTTGAAAGAGGCCGGAGTTCCCTGGTTCCTCGATATAAAAGATGATCTTAACGCCGCAAAAAATAATCCGCATTTTAACCTGATGTTGTTTCTTACAGAGAAAGCAAAAAATATGTCGAAAAAAGGTGCTACTGCTTTATTCGTCTATAACAGTAATGCCCGGGCGGAAGATGAACAATACGATCCAAAACAACAAATGGATACCAGTGCTATTCCTATAATAATGATGTCCCACGCCACTGCAAGAAAATTTTTTACTGATGAAACGGCTACCCTTGTCATTAACCTGAAAATTGCTTTTGAAGATAATATTAGAACCGGGCACAACGTTATAGGCTTTATAAATAACGGAGCGCAAACAACTGTTTGTTTGGGTGCTCATTTCGATCACTTAGGATTTGGTGAAGATGGTTACTCATTGTCATCAACAGGTGATCACCTTGTTCATAATGGCGCTGATGATAATTCAAGTGGTATAGCCGCAATGATAGAACTATCAAGGTTGTTAAAAAAATCTAAATACAAAGCTAACAATTACCTGTTCATTGCATTTTCCGGCGAAGAGCTGGGACTATTCGGATCGAAGTATTTTGTAGATCATCCAACAGTAGATTTGTCTATAACGAATTTTATGATCAACCTGGATATGGTAGGCCGGTTAAATAAAAATAAAACGCTTACCATTGGAGGTTACGGTACCTCACCAACCTGGCAGGTGCTTTTTAACAGCCTGGCAAAGAATAAAAATATTGTTGTGAAGTTCGACAGCAGCGGCTCCGGCCCCAGCGATCATACATCGTTCTACAGAAAAAACATACCGGTATTATTTTTCTTTACGGGCATACACAGCGATTACCATAAACCTACTGATGATGCTGATAAGATCAATTATACAGGCGAAAGCTACATTGTTCAATACATATACAAAATTATCGAAGCGGTTAATAAGCAGGGCAAACTTGCTTTTACTTCTACAAGAGAACAGCAGAGCGGAACCACCGCAACATTTTCAGTAACACTTGGAATTATGCCAGACTATACTTTCAATGGAGTGGGAGTAAGAGTGGATGGAGTAAGTGAAGGAAGGCCGGCACAAAAATCAGGACTTGCAATTGGTGACGTCATCATACAACTGGGCGGGTATCCTGTGTCTTCACTGGAAGATTATATGCAGGCATTGAATAAATTTAAGAAAGGCGATAAAACGAAAGTCACCATAAAAAGAGTTCAGAATACTATTGATGCTGACGTTACATTTTAGTATTTTGATGGCCAATAGTATTGATCCAGGTAACTTATGATGATGAAATTAACACTTGATATCAATGAAATGGCAGAGGATTTCTTTGAAGATACCCGTCTGTTGGGACTTGTAGCTCCTGTTAAAGATTACCAACTCTGCTGGTTCATTAACCAGTTGTTTCGTTTCAGCTTTCGAATGAACAACGAAATTGAAATTCAACTTACTAAAAAACAAAGAAGATATTTTTTTCCTGTTTATGAATACAGTGAACCTAACAGTTCACTGGTTCATTATTTATACAATAACCAGAATGACGGCGAATACCTTTTGCCGGAATTTAAACACCTTGATTTTTTATGGTTATTAAAGGGCGACCTGGTAGAGAACGAAAGCATTAGTGATATGGTAAGTTCCATAAAAAACATTTATGCCGTTCAACTCGTAACAGAGCTGACAAATGAGAAGATTAAAAATAAGGGGCATCTTATTTTTTAGGTATGAGGTGTGAGTAGAAAATGCAAGGTAGTTTAAAACCCCGAAGGGGTGTCATGATTCTTTGAATTCAAGACTCTTTGTGCCACCCTTTGGGCAATATCATTTAGTTAAGAAACTTTTAATAATATAAGCAGTAAGTGCAAAGTGAGGGTGGCCGCCGGCCATCCCCTCCGTTGGAGGGGACGTTATGTCCGCAGAACATAACGGGGGTGGGTATACGGGGCAGTGTGTTAACGGGTGTAATAAATTTGTGCTTGTTAGTGAGCGTTTCCGGTGGTAATTGCAATCTACTCACAGTCAAACCCACCCCTGTTTGAGCCTTTGGCTCAAACTCCCCTCCGAGGAGGGGATGGACTACCAGCCTCACTTTGCACTTAGTGCTTTCACTTGAATTTTCTTAACTAATTGACATTGCCCCTTCGGGGTTAATAATACAATACAATAAACAATAGGTATCACATCCTCAAGCACTTAAAATAAATTCTATGTGGAAAGAAGAAGATAATAAGTTATACCAAAAATTCACATTCGCAGATTTTTCCGAAGCTTTTGCATTCATGACAAGAGTTGCGCTTGAAGCAGAAAAGATGGACCATCATCCGCTGTGGACAAACATTTATAATGAAGTGGAGATATGGCTCTCCACGCATGATGCAGGTAATACCGTTACTGAAAAAGATAAAAAGTTGTCAAAAGCAATTGACAAGATTTTGAAAAAATAAAAGCAGGTTAATGTTCACTGTGCACTTTGCTAAGCCATGTAAGATGGTCATTTGTAATTGAAACAACTGAATGTTCTTTTGCTGTCATCCACCCGATATGTTCTGTAAAACGTTGCAGCCCGGATTGAACTAAAATCTCTTTAACATCTTCTATTCCTGACCTGTTAACTGCTATCAGCAGTCCGCCGCTGGTTTGGGGATCAGCCAGTATATGCCGCTCGTACATGCTATCGGTGTTCCACATAAAAGAAACTTTATGCCCATAGCTTTTCCAGTTACGGATGGTGCCTCCCGGAACGGCATCTTGTTGTATGTAATGCTGCAGTTCATTGGTGATTAAAGGAAGTTTATTAAAATTTAAAGTGGCGCTTAAGTGACTTCCTTCCGCCATTTCTATCAAATGGCCGAGTAATCCAAAACCGGTTACATCTGTCATGGCATGAACACCGCTTATTGCACCCAACGCCTCTCCCACTTTATTAAGCTGCATCATTTGTTTCGCGGCTATGCCTATATCATCATGACGTAATAATCCTTTTTTTTCGGCTGTTGTTAATATTCCTACACCCAGTGGTTTAGTCAGCAATAGCACATCGCTTTCTCTGGCCTGGTTATTTTGTTTGATG
>CAXTDO010000480.1:0-319 GCA_964242315.1 uncultured Flavihumibacter sp. | reverse complement strand
CTGCCAGTCCGAATATAGGTTCCGGTGAATCAATACTATGGCCGCCTGCAAGAGGTATGCCTGCTTCTGTACAAATGCTTCTGCTACCTTCTATTACTTTGTTTGCAATTTCGGGGGATAACATATTTATGGGCCAGCCCAGGATAGCAATGGCTAGTACGGGTTTACCCCCCATAGCATATATATCACTGATAGCATTAGCCGAAGCGATGCGTCCGAAATCAAATGGATCGTCAACAATAGGCATAAAGAAATCTGTAGTAGCAACCAGGGCAGTGCCGTTGCCTAAATCATACACCGCAGCATCATCCTTGCTATG
>CAXTDO010000479.1:0-5479 GCA_964242315.1 uncultured Flavihumibacter sp. | reverse complement strand
TCCGGCTTTTATAGATATTTTTGCGTCCGCTTTTAAATCAAGCTCCGTTCCGGATAGTTCAATATTCTTACCCGCGGTTACAACAACGTTCTTGCTTACATCAATAGATATTTCTCCGTTCTTTTTAAGCTTAATTGAACTATCTCCACATTTTAATTCTATTTCTTCGCTGCTGTTAATCAAAATCTTTCCTTTCCCGATGAACACGCTATCCCCATTTACATCCTTCATTTCCAGGCTTTCCTTGTCATCATCAAAAGTAACGATGCTACCTTTTTTGGTGGATATTGTTTTTATTTTATTGTCCTTTCCGCCACCACTAGCCGCACGCCCCCGAACCAAACTTCCCAACACAAAAGGCAGATTTGGATCATTATACCGAAAATCAATATAAACCAGGTCATTGACTTCCGGTATAAAAATAAACCCTCTGTTTTCTTTGACCTTTTCTCCTAATCCGCCATCAGGAGTCATGACGGGTATCCAATCCGTTGTAGTATTCTTTTCCTGCCAAAGCATCTGAACCTTTACCCTGTTCTGGTTTTTAGGATCATTGTTACTTCTGACAATTGCTGTTTGCAGTTCAGCCTTTACCTTTCTATAGTTTTTCACGGGTATTATTTCCAAGGCTGAAGGAATGCCTTCAAAATAATTAAAATATCTGCCGTCCTCTAGTATTTGGTGATGAACACTTGTAATGATATACTTGCCATGCTCACTTTGTGTAAAATCATTCTCATTTCTTTTTGAAATAATAATAGTAGCAACTGTACCCAATCGAATTTCAGCATTTGTAGACGTTCCGGAGGTAACCTCCAGCTTTGATGCCTTTCCTAATTTTACGAACTTCATAAAATTCTTAGCTTCTTCGGCATTTGTAGGATGAGGGCGTATATAAGGGGCTTTAACAGTCTTAAATATTTTTTCAGATTCCTCACCAGCATGTTTGCCAAACGGCCCCAAAGGTGTTACATTTTCAGGAGTCGTATCGAATTGAGGCTCCCTTACATCGCCCTCTTTAAGTATTTCGAAAAAATGTTTACTCGATAATGGCGCCAACTGCAATCTATGCTGTAAACTTGTAACGTCTTCTCCTAAAAACAGGTCTAGTTCCTGTTGGTCTGAAGGTTTTCCAAACAACAATTGTTTACCATCATAAAAAAACCATTCGCCGTACTCGACTGATAAACGGTTCAGAAATTCAAAGAAGCTTTCAAAATACTGAACCATGTAGGGTATTTTATTTTTATAAACCGGATTAACAACAACCTTACATTCACCCTTTACATCTTTTGCGGCATCCTCGCATATTGTCTTTAAATCCTTTTCCAGGTAAGACTCAGCATGCTCCCCACTTTCAAGCATAATAGTGGGGCTGGAACCTTTTAAGACGATTTGACTATGAGAAGAATCAGTTTGTTCAATACCAACATCTGTGATTATACCTTTAAATTCATTTACGACAGTTTTTTGAGGTCCTGCTTTAAACCGAATGATGGTAATTTTTCCTAAAAGGTTCTTTATATTCTTTAATGTGAAGTCTTGTTCAAATACATCAAACAGTACCCTGATAAAAAAATTATGATGTTCATTAAAATGCTGTTGCAAACTTATACTGATATAATTTTTAACTGGTTTTCCATCGATCTCTATTTCAGCAACAACATTAAATAACATATTATTACTTTTTTTTATTATATACACATAAAAAGCTAAATGAACCAATTCAAAAAGAATTTCTTCATTTAGCTAAAAAAATGTCAAGTATGATTTGCTTTTTAAAACTACTAGCTTTTAGCTTTTGGCCAGTCATTTTTCAATTCGGCCGTGCCCAACTTAATTTCCTTTGCGGAAAGAGTGATTTGGAAAACCATTGGTGAGCCATCTGAGAAACTTTCAGAGTACGCAATAATAAAAGATTCTTTTAATTCGATTTTTTTTAGGCTTGCCGTTGAATCACTCTGCTGAAAGTCAATAGTGGCGGCTAATGGTTTTTCAGGCGTATTTAACATCGACTCTAGAAGGGCCGTTTCTTCAGTGGACTCCAAAGCCAGGCTAACCGTGCCTCCGCTTGTATCCGATACAGGCTTACCCTTATGATCAGTGTTTCTGTTGAATGCATAACTACAGGACAAAACATCATAGTCTTTGTTATCTATAGTCAGCTTTGCTTTAAATGCCATCGGTTTTAGATTTAAGTTAAAAAAAAATAGATGATAAGTTACAGCTGTTATTATATTTTACCAGTTATTGTTATTCTTAAGAATATCTTCTTGTAGGAGGATTTACTGTTGAGCATACTCAGAACTCCATTCGGCACCATCATCCCCTTTGTATCCGTCAAGCTTAACTATAAAACTTTTTGCAGGGAAATAAGGAGTGATATTTATGTCCAGGTAAATGCGGTCCTTTTGTTTTTCATCTCTTTGAAAACGCACTATTCTAAAGTTCTCAATTAATTTATCAGATCCTTTTATACCATCCAGAAATTTGATTATCTGATTTTTTAAATCTTTTTCTGAACTGGAATTCCAGTTTTCAAATGCACGCCGGTTAAGAAAATCTACCAACACCTTAGCGATATAATCAAATACCCGTACTACTGAATAAGTTTGAAGGCCAAGGTTATCACCATTGAACAATGTTTTAGCCGAAAAAGCCATTACTTTTCCATATTCATTAACCATAGGAACCAGGCCAATACGCTCCAAGTGCGATATCTCACTTTTCTTTAAATCAAACCTGACGCTATCCACCTCGTTCATGCTTCCGTGTTTTTTACCTGCTGTAACCTGAGACATTAAAGTATAGTACATCTTACCTGCTAAAGCAGCAGAACCCGGCACATACAAATCTTCCTGTTCTCCTACCTCTGCCACCTTGCCCCGTCCCACTAAATAATTACAAGTCATAACCATATTTGATTTAAAAGCATCAGCACTCGTTAAATTAGATTCAGTGAACATATCAAGTACATCATCTGGCTTTTCAAGATTTTCAAAATCTGTAACCATCATCACTTTGTTAGCATAAGCAATTTTAGCCCATTTTTCCACCACTTTATTTGATTTCAAATAACCCGGAATTACAAGCAATGAATAATTTTTTCTAAGATCTAAGCGGTCATAATTTTGCTGTAGTTCCGCACCTACATAATCTATAAACAGAGGATTGTCAAGATCCGTTAACTGATCCATTGAGGCATTCATTAGCAAAACATTTTTTAATTTGTCTGCCTCCGTGTTTTTGTAAAAAAGTGATACGGAACGGTAAGCCTGCTCAAGTTCCTTAGTCGCTTCCAGCACCTTACCCAGGTTTTCTTTCAGATTTTTTTCACTTGCCTCTGCCTTTTCCGTACAAAAATCTATCATGGATGAAACGGAATTGTGAGCAGTTAAATTATCTATCCATAATTTAAGCTTGTTTTTCAGATTTTCGCGATCGGCTTTTTTATCGCTATCGGTAAGAAAGATTTTCCTTCGCGCCTTTCGTTCAGGATTAAGATTTTGAGCCCCATCTATGGTTGACTCTAACATATCAAATCCGCCGACCTTTGCTAACTTACTTAAAGAAACTTCAATGTCAGGAACATTCTCAGCTATTCTTGTATCACTTGTTTTAAGTGCTGTATTGGCATATTGAGACATCTCTCCAGCTTCATTTTCAGGAGTCATTATTAAATGTTTTGAATTATAAAATGAGTGTATTCTTAAGGCAACGGGAACAGAAACTTTATCTATTATATATCAGATTTTTTCTTCCAGTTCTAATACAAGGGCACGTAAAGCATTTATAAAAGCTTCCTTTACTTCCGGATTTTCGATAACCGTTTTCAACGCTTTGTTAGTTTTCAGTTGCTTGGCAATTTTTAAATATGATTCATGGTTCTGATTCACGCTCTTAAGATACATACTATCACTTAAAATATTTTTTACACTGAAGGAGCCAAGGTTAGAAAATGCAAGATTTTCTTTAACAGTTGTCCCATCTTGCTTATTAAACTCTACATCTACATTAGGCTTAAAATAAGAGAATACTTCGTCCACCGTTTCTATACCAACAATCTGAGGTTTTATCGGTTCTTGTGTGGTAAGCTTTTGAATAAAGAGCGTTTTGTTGGGAGAAATTTCAGCCATGGCTTCTGAAACTTCGGGGTTTACCGAGTTACCCCCTAAATCATAGTTAAACATATTTATTAATATTTCTTTTGTTTATTCTTTAAAGTTAAGATAAGGATATAAAATCAGATTTCCTATAAGGGTGTATTATTTTGTGCGAAATATTCCGTAGGGCACGGGCGCTTTTCGTATTTAAATTGTTAACCTGTAGTTGCCCGATGATATTTATTTTATTTCAGTTCGAAACAATCGGGCGTGGGTACGAGGATTTTTTAATTCAGGTTTATTTGCTTGAAGTTCTTTGTCCCTTAATAATTGTTGTTCTTGAAAACCTGAACAATTAGACATGACTGTGGTGGCGGTTCAAAAAATGATTACGATCAATAATAAAAAAATTTTTTAATATGTTCGTCAACAATCAAATAGTTACAAAAAGATTTTTTCTTCAATGCTTCTACTCTGATATAAATGTAATCATAATCGCTTTTAAAAACTAAATATTATAAAACTATTTCTTACAGTTCTTTGCATTATAAAATTCATTTGTTCCCGTCGTACACTAGTCTTACTCTTAAAATGGACCAAGTTGTAGCAATTCCGTATTAATTTAATTACTGTTTTTCCATGCACTACATTTATGGTCGGCTGTCACTTCTTCACTAACTTAAAGATACCATCCACCATAGAATAACCAAAGTCAGAACGCTTTTTTAAAAGTTTTTTAAAAAAATAAATCTTATATCCCATTATCTTAAGCCTAAAGTTTAATTCGGTATAAATGCCTTTGACGTGCGCCGATTGATGTAAATGCTGCCACCAGTTTATTTAATCTGAATGCGGGTAGCGCCTTGCTTTTAAGAACTTTTTCTATAATTATAAATACTGTACTTGCATCTGAAGTTTATAAGGATTAACTTGTTAAACAATTGAAATTGATTTATTTTTCCTACCTCAAGTAAAATTTCCGAATAAAATAATTGGAGATGAAAAATATCAATCCTTCTCTCGTAACTGATCCGACGGATCAATTAAGCATTAAGCAGGAAAACAGTTTTTCCTATCTTCCAAAGCCAGTAGTGATCGAAAAGGGTGATCGTGCTTTTCGATTTTGTATGCATCAGGGATATCCTATGAGTGAGTTTTGGTTCCTGAAAGAAAGCTATGATGAGTTATTTAGCATCTATATTAGCGAATTGGTATATTCCCGGGAAATGACGATGGATGAAAGTCCAAGGCAACGTTTTTCACGCATTCTCCAAAATAATGCCGCTGTTCTTCATCGCTTTGATAAAGATTCTGACCGTGACTTCTTTATTGTTGGTTTCACTGTAAAGCTCACCTTTAAAACTGATGTCATCGGC
>CAXTDO010000478.1:0-5485 GCA_964242315.1 uncultured Flavihumibacter sp. | reverse complement strand
CTTGATTGATTTTTTTATGAAATTAATCAATATTTTTGCGCTTACCCACAAGACAAGGAGTCCCACCACACCGATCAGAATCGCTACTATCAATTCGAGTACCCCAACGGTATCTTCCGGATGAACAAGCGCGTCCAACTGGCTAAAAACCCCGTCTTTATTTCTCTCCTGCTTCACATCATACCCTAAAACATCTTTTCCATTAACGGTTCCTTTTAATATGGGGATGACCGTATTGTCTGTATCCGTCTTTGTCAACTGGCTTCTTTGAATAAATACACCGGCCAGGCAATATGCAGGGCTTTCGCTATCAACATCATCAACGAATTGGCCGTTCTGGTAGGATAGTTCCGTTGAGTCGGCACCGTTAGTAGTGATATAAGTGGTAGTAAAGCCTTCGCTTATATCTATGGAGCTTAATGGAGCGTTAAGTTGATTTTCCAATACTACCGATCCTACATATCTGTTGGTTTTGCCATCGGAAGTATAGAGGTAATAGGTTTTTTTTGCCGAGTTGCTGATCCAGGGAAAAGGGAAACGGTTGTAGTAGGTGATAACGGCTACAACAGCATCAAGCGTACATTTTGCGAATGAAGCAGTGGAGCTGAAAAAAGCCTTAACAGCTGCTTCATCACCGTCTTTAATTGCTTCGGCAAAACTAGTGGCCAGCTCGGAGCTCGGGAAAGCCGTAATGCTTTTATAAAATACTTCTGCCTGTTTCAGGGTGTCAACATCGTCCTGTGTCACTGTTACAGATGTCTCATCCGACATAGCGACAATTTTTACCGGAAAAAAGTTATCAGACCTGGCAATGATAAGGTTGTTAATCTTTTTACCGCCTGTAAGAGGCACTGCTGCTGAAGATGCGTTACTAATCGAGTTTTTATTGGCGGTTGTAGACAAGACGGTAAGCGCCTGCTGGTACAACTGGTCTACATCCTGGTCATCATCAGTTGACGCATTGATGACTACTATTTCATTACCCGAGTTGTTGGTGATATTCCAACTTTTACTGATCGCTTGACTTCCCTTTACTGAGGAAGCACCTTTGGAAAGTGTTCTGGACATGATAGATTGTTTTTGTTTATGATTTATTTAATGTAATACACAATCACGCATAGGGATAACGGTTGCATACCAGGATGCAAAAAATGGCGAACGGATGTAAAGACATATTAGTATTGCAAGTGTAACCAAGGGTAGTAAGGCTCAAAAAGGTACGGCAGGTATATTTGTAAGTTGTATCCAAACTTGCTGATCTGCTTTGAACTTATGACCAGCTATTTTTGATGTGCCAAAGGTATTGCGAAGGTTAAGCCAGCCCAATAGCTAAAACAGGCTATTTCACTGATCAGAAAGTTCCGGGTGTTTAAATTAATTTGTGCCATTTCTTGGTTTTACTGTTGCTAAATGCCTGGCTAATAATATCTTTTTTCTGTAATGTTAGAGTAAAGATGGAGGGTAGGAAAGGGGTCAACCGGTACAGTACGCTGATCTGCTCTTACTATACGATCATTTATTTTGATGTGTCAAAGTTATGGGGAACGGCCAAACCCAGCCAATAGCCTAAACAGGCCATTTTTCAGCTACAGAAGTTTTGCCACATGGAAAGGAAGTGATACCGAAGATTCTCAGAAGAATAATTACATAGTGTTTTGTGGAAGGAGAATAAGAGTGTTGATTGATCTGGGAGTAAGGATAATGTTTGACAATTTTTTATTAACAGGATAGGGTTTGCAATCATCACCGCTCTTTGCAGACGTTGTATAGCGGTTTATTAGTTGCATCTTTTTACCGTTTGTCAATCCTTCTACTATCAAACTGATATTTTTGTTTTCGGATGTGTAGTTGATAATGTTCACTATCAGTTTGTTATTTGAGGCCTCTTTAAAAACTGCAATCATCACCTGCTGTGCTGCGGCCAGCTCTTTCAAACCGTCATTCCTTCCTGTTTGAACCCGGTACATACCCGGACGAACAAACAGGCTGTAATGACCCAGCGCCCACAGGTTTTTCGTAATAGTATACAACTTCGATGTGTCGGTAGCTCTTTTGGGATTCAGCGCAACAAGATTATAACGGGTATTGCTATCCGCTGGGCCAGGTTCAAAAGAATTCCAGTAGTGCCAGGCAGTGGCGTTGCCCACCGTAAAGTCGTGATGAATCACTTTGGCAAGAAACAGTGCACAATCAATGGCGCTTCGTTTGTTGGTTACCGTATTCTCTTTATAACCATCACCTAACATGCAGTATTCAGATTGCCAGTATTCAAGTCCGGCACCATACTGTTTCAATGTATCTCTAAGTCTGGACCTTGCACTGATAAGGTAGTCATCAGCTTTTTCAGTAAAGTATCCATGTCCTTCAACAAACGGCGTAGCATGACTTAGCCCGCCAATATACAAAGCGCTTGCAGGGCTCCAGAAAGCAGCTACCTGCCTCGATGCTTTTACGTTAGCAGCATACAGATGATCGAGCATGCCTGCTTCGGTCACTAATATTTTGGTGCTTAGATTTTTTTTACTCAAAGAAGTGTTCAGTGCTTTTAATGTGTTGTATATCTCTTCGTTGGTCCAGGGACTGCCTTCCTGTTTTGCCTGGCCTTTGATGCCTGACCAATCCCACTGGGGCTCATTCACAGGACTTATAAAATTGAAATGGAGATCTTTCCGGTCAAAGTGTTTTATAACTTCAGACAGAAAATCTGCATATTCATCATATTTGCCGTCTTTAAGATTGGTTACATAATCTTTTTCGAGTTTATACCCCAGGCCATTCTTGGTAAACTGCACGGGCGGACTGTTTACAAAAGCTATCAGGTTTTCAACACCGTAATTCTTTGCCTGCTGTAACAACCATGTATAGCCGGATTGCCTGTTCCAGTTATAACTGCCATCAGGCGAAAGAAAACATTCCACACGATGAGAAGGATCTCTTATACCACTGCTATCACCCTGTTCAGCAGTGCCGGCTCCTATGTTGTATCGGAACGCCGAAAGGCCGATTCCTTTTGGCTGACCGTCTTTATCAAATTTCCTGCTGAACAATACTTCAGCCATTCGTTGCTTTTGGGCAACAGGCCATTCTTTACCAATCTCTTCCCCATACCAGCAGGCCGATGCACCGATATTGCGTATCCTTTGAATGGTATCATTGATGTGTATGGTAAATGTGAGCCGATCGTTGTTCTGTGAAAAGGTAAATGCAGGAAGTACAAGCCACAATAAGATAACAAAATGTCTCATATTTATTGTTTTCATGAAATTATACATTATTATGTAACAAGGTTATTTCCGTTAAATTCAGTCATTTTATTTGCGTTACTGCGGCGGAAATAAGTACATTCGATTTGAATCCCGGAGAGTGATATCGTCGAATTAAAGATAACATTGCACGAGCCAGGGAGCTATTGCAGGCATTCTTATAATAACGCCACCATGCCAATTAACAAATATCTGCCGGTAATTTTTATGACGCTTTTTACACAGGCAGCTATGTGCCAGGATTCTTTATCTGCGTGGATCAAAATAAATCAACTGGGTTACCTTCCTTCAGCTATCAAGGTAGCCGTATGGGTTAGCAAAACTGCCGGCACGATTGATACCTTCCATATAATAAATGCAACAACCGGCGAAGTTGCTTTTACAGGACGGTCCGGTAAATTGTACGGCAGCTATGGACCTTTCGTACAATCATCACGGTTAGCATTTACGAACCTTAAGAAAGCAGGACGTTACTACGTTAAATGCGGCGACATCATCTCCCCGGTTTTTAAAATAGCAGATGATATCTATGCGGGCACTGCAGACTTCGCATTGCGCTATATGCGTCAGCAGCGCAGTGGATTCAATCCGTTTTTAAAAGATTCCTGTCATACAAAAGACGGTTATACGGTTTACGGACCGATGCCCGATAATACTCATATCGATGTGTCCGGTGGCTGGCATGATGCTACCGACTACCTTCAATATGTTACCACTTCTGCCAACGCCACCTATCACCTGTTAGCGGCCTTTCGCGATTTTCCAGGTGCGTTTACAGATACTCATCTGGCAAATGGATTAGAGGGGAAGAACGGTGTGCCGGATGTAATGGATGAAGCCAGGTGGGGACTGAACTGGCTCGTAAAAATGAATCCGCGTAAAGACTGGATGTTCAATCAGCTGGCTGACGATCGCGACCATGCAGGTATGCGGCTTCCGGCAAAAGATTCCGTTGATTATGGCAATGGTAAAGGCAATGGCCGCACTGTTTATTTCGCTACGGGCAAGCCACAGGGGTTGGGCAAACACCAGAATCGTTCCACAGGCGTTGCATCAACAGCGGGTAAGTTTGCCAGCGCTTTTGCTCTTGCGTCTTCTCTATATAATAATAGTGATCCGGTACTGGCTGCAATGTATAAAAACAAGTCAATGGCAGCATATCAGATGGGCATCGACAAGCCGGGTGTTTGCCAGACTGCCCCAAACAGGGAACCTTACTTTTATGAAGAAGATAACTGGGTGGATGATATGGAGCTGGCATCAGCAGCGTTGTACCAGCTTACTAATAACAAAGTATATTTCAACCAGTCTCTTAAATACAGCGCCGAAGAAGAAGTTACCCCATGGATGGGCGCTGATACTGCAAAGCATTACCAATGGTACCCATTTCACAATTTTGGGCATTATGAACTGGCTGAAAAAAGTGATCTTAACACAAGGCTTCAATTGATCAGCTACTATAAAAATGGAATTGAAAGAGTATGGAAAAAAGCAACCGGAAACGCTTTTTATAAGGGCATACCATTCATATGGTGCTCCAATAATCTTACCGTGTCATTTGCCATTCAATGTGCGCTCTATCGCAAACTAAGCGGCGACCTTCAGTATGCTGAGCTGGAGCAGTCTTGCTTAGACTGGTTGTTCGGCTGCAACCCATGGGGCAAGTGCATGGTGTATGGACTTCCGGCTGATGGTGACACACCCCTGTATCCGCATTCTTCCCTGGCGTATTTATATCATTACCCGCTGGATGGCGGCCTGGTAGACGGTCCTCTATTCGGAAGCATCTATAAACGCATGCTTGGATTAAAACTGAACAACCCGGATAAATACTCTGCATTTCAATCCGATCTCGTAGTATATCATGACGATGCCGGAGACTATAGCACCAACGAACCGACGATGGATGGTACAGCTTCACTGATCTATTTGCTGGCAGGAAAAGAACAGGAAGCACATCAAAAGAAATCTTTCATCCAGTCACATGGAGCCATCATAAGAGGAGATACCGCTAAAAAGAATATTGCCCTGGTATTTACCGGTGATGAGTTTGCAGACGGTGGCAATTTCATCGCCAAGACCTTAAAAGAACAACAGATCAAAGCATCGTTTTTTTTAACCGGTAATTTTTACCGGAACAAAAAGTTTCAACCTATAATAAAACAATTACAAAACAACGGTAACTATCTTGGATCTCATTCAGACAAACACCTGCTGTACAA
>CAXTDO010000477.1:0-5490 GCA_964242315.1 uncultured Flavihumibacter sp. | reverse complement strand
GTGATGCTCCAGTTATTGTATGCGTCTTTAAGCCGTATGAAAAACTGGTGGAAACCCTTTGTAATTACCGAAGATGGAATGTTAAAAAGGGCATTCACCGGGTAGCTGTTTGCAACAGGTAACGGGATGCCATTACCTGCACCCGGATCTGTATCAAAGAAATATTCAGCGGCGTCAATCACAGGCAGTATTGCATGAAAAGTAGTATCTACATAAACAGTTCGTTTTTCGGTGATGCTCCAGTTATTATTCTGATCCTGTATCCTTATAAATACCTGATTGAACCCGGGTTGCAGGCTGTTTGCACGGATAGTGAAGTCGGTGTTTACCGAATTACCCGGTGTAACCGGTATTACGAGTCCTTTACCAACACCAGGGTCGGTATTGATGAAATATTCCGCATTGCTAATTATCTGACTGTTACCCATGCAAGTGCAGCATAAAGCAACAAAAGTCAGAAGTGTACAAGGAATGATATTTTTCTGCATTGCAATAACTATTAAGAAATGATAATTGGACTCATCAATTGTTAGAGCTCGCCCTGAAGCTTATTTTCAGCGTATCAGTTGGGGCAATCACCGGGTTTAAAATATTCATCGCCTGAATCTGTGGAATGGCAGGCTGGCCGCTATAAGGATATTGTATTGGCAGGCTACCACCGTGCAGGCCGATATCTCTGCCATCAGTCCCGGCTCCTGTACCACGTGAACCTGACTGTAAATTGAAATTGTCGGCACGGCTCAGGCTTGTAGTAGTAAGGTCAATATTTACAAACAATGGGTTAACATTTATATTATTACTTCCGGAGTTATTGTTTACGCCGATACCTAAAGGGTTTGCATTAGTTGTATTAAAATAAATGTTATTGTTGTAAACGCAGTTTGCGGTTGCGGTATAAGCGGTTGATAACGCAGCAGCGGATTTTGAGTAAAAAATATTGTTATAAATTAAAGCATTGGATAAGCTTGTTATTGCCGTGCTGGTAAAGTAGTTGTTATAAATTAAAATATTGGTGTTTGTAGCCTGGCCGTGAATGGGACCATATATTATATTGTTGTGAAAATGTATATCAGCATCATTATTATTTATTGTTATCTGTCCTATTATATTCTCCCTTATATCATAGTTGCTTCCATTAATACCCCAGGTTGAATTTGCAAAACTAACGCCCAACTGGTTTATTCTACACCTTGAAATTACAATTGAGTTGGTATTCACCTCTTCATAAAGCTGGTAAGAAATATTGAATCCTGAAATGATAGTTCCCGATGCAGCGGATCTTATGTAAAGGGTACTTATTGTTGAGGGTAAAGCCTGATCTTTTCTGGGATCGTAACCTTGTCCGTATAATGTTAGTCTTTTATTTATTGTTACTGTTCCTCCTAAACCATAGTCGGTAACGGAGCCGCTTACTAATAATATATCGCCGGCAGAAGCGGCATTTATTGCAGAGTCCAATCTTATATACTGGCCGGGACTATTTGGATTATTACTTACTGTTATAATCTTGCCAAACGTCCATATAGTAAAGGATAAAGCTGTTAATAAAGCAATGATATACTTTTTCATTTTTTCATTTTTAATTTTATATTATATTCTTGCAGTAATTATATCATGCATGAATAGGTGAGCCTGCCGTTCAGAACTTAAAACTTATTCCAAGATTTAAAATTGAAAAACTGCCGTATCCTAATTCGGCGTATGCTGCGGTTTTATGATTAAAATAATATTTACCTCCGCCGAAAGCCGCATAACCCACGCCGCTGGCCGCTGTTGATGCAACCCCTGAACTTTTGCTACCTACAGATACAATTACATATCCAAGACCGGCACCTGCATATACATCAATGTTATCCCTGGAGATATCGAAGTGATAAGCTCCCCTGGCGCCGATATAATACGCATTAAATTTCCAGTCATAGTAATCAAATTTCGAGGAGCTGTAGGAAAGTGTTCCTCCGATACTTATTTCATTTGTAATGCCTTTTTCTATTGTGATGGTAGGATTTAACGGAAACGAAGCGGAATATCCACTGCCCCAGTAAGGGCTTCCAAGGCCTACACCAAGACTAACCAGATTGTCGCCTTTCGTAAATGAATTTTGTGCTGATACGGCCATTGCGAACAGAACAAATAGAACGCAAATACTAAACTTGTTCATGTTAATTTGTTTTAATTTTTTAAAGTGTTATAGATTTCCGGTGTCAGGAAAACCTGGCAATACATAGTTAAATGGTGTTGTTGAATCCAGTCAATAGATTACCGTTACCTTATTTTGTCAAGTAAATAAAGTGTGACGATACCCTTAAGGAATATGATTACCTATCCGGATTATGGAACACAATCACAGAACAATTTTATCACTTGGCACTGAATGAAATTTTACGTACCCTGTTATTACTAAAATCTCCCACATAAACATTACCGTGCAGGTCAACAGCTACTCCTGAAGGATTATTAAATACTGCACTGGCTCCAATGCCATCGGCAAATCCCGCAACTCCACTCCCGGCAAGCGTTGTTACCATACCGTTAGCATCAATTTTGCGGATACGATGATTGCTTTGATCTCCCACATATACAATGCCGTGAGCATCTACAGCCACCCTCATGGCTCTGTTGAATGAGGCGCTTGCGGCTGTTCCATCTGCAAATCCCTGAACTCCGTTACCTGCCAGGGTACTTACCTCACCTGCAGGAGTGATTTTGCGGATGCGGTAATTATAATTATCCCCAATGTAGAAGTTCCCCTGCACGTCAACAGCTACGTCTGTCGGGTTGTTAAATTTTGCGGTGGTAAACGATCCGTCTGTATAGCCTGCGGCGCCATTGCCTGCAAACAAAGTAACGTCGCCTGCCGGAGATACTTTGCGGATACGGTTGTTGCCCTGGTCAGACACATACACATAACCCTGGGCGTCTACAGCTATTCCATCCGGCGCATAAAATTTTGCGTTAGCACCCGCTCCGTCTGCATAGCCGGATGCACCAATGCCGGCAAGTGTAGTTACCACACCGGTAGAAGTAACCTTGCGGATACGATTGTTGCCCTCGTCTGCCACATAAATATTGCCTGCCGCATCAACCGCTAACCTGGTAGGAACATTGAATTTCGCATTTGTACCTGTTCCATCGGCAAAGCCGGCCGTACCATTGCCGGCCAATGTTGTTACAACGCCCGCAGGAGTGATTTTACGGATGCGATTGTTACCCTGGTCTGCCACATACACGTTTCCCTGTGCATCAACAGCCACGCCGTTTGGTCCGTTAAACGCTGCAGCGGCGCCGGTTCCGTCTGAGTAACCGGCAGTGCCGCTTCCTGCCATTGTTGCTATGGTGGTTATGGTAACAACCGGTGTTGTACCTCCTCCCGTATCTACTTTATTATTGCTTTTTTTACAGGAAGATAACTGCTGTAACAATGCCAGCATTACCACTGTAAGTACTAAATGAATAGATTTCATGTTGCTTTGTTTTTATTGTTAAATGTTTTGAAATTAAAAAGATGCTCGTTTATGTATAGACATGCAGGTACCGGTGTTATGTTAATGACAGGTTCGCACATTAGTAAAACCAACCTTCAGCTACCAGGAGGAAAGCAGTAATATTTTAATCAGTAACCAGGTTGCATCCGTTAGCTTAACTCTTTTAATAGCTGACCGGCTTTTGATTTATAGGGAGAAGCATTTTTGTGAATGGTAATTGTTTGCAGAACATTTTTTGCCGCTGTTATGTCATTGTTTTTTAAGTAAGCCATCGCCAGGTACCATTGTATAAAATGATAGATGTTCTGGCTGGTATCAGTTTGCTTCAACAGATTCTTTAGAGCTTCAGCGCCTTTGGCAGGCTTTTCTGTTTCTATCCATGAAAGGGATTTGTAAAATTGAACGTATACCGCAGACAAGCTATCTGTGGCGCCTTTAGTTTGATAATCCGATCCGGTGGCGTTTATAACTTCATTGTAATTTTTATCATAATAATAGGCCGTAAAATACCTGCTTACTTCCACAGGATCCTGCTCAGTGCCTTTGTAGCGCGAATAGTATTTTTTAAATGCCTGCGCTGATGATAAATTATCTGCAATCACTATCTGGCCGGTATTGTTATCCTGGCGCAACGGTTCGCGAATTGTACCGGAGTCTTTCTTTGGTAAAGTTAGCTTCCTCTCTACCGGGTACTTATTTATTGCGATCGGCCGGTTTTGTTTGTTGGTTAAATAAAGAATTAGAGAGCTGGCCAATAAAATAAATACGGCCGCTACGGAAATAATTTTTTTATAGAGCGGCCAAAAGCCGGTAAGTTTTGCCACACTACCTGCAGTTGGTACAACGTCGTGTGTATCATGTTCAGGCTGTTCTATGGTAAGTGTCGGGTTAAGACTTTCGCGTAGTATCAGCTCAAAGTCAAATTCACGCTGCAACTCATCACTTTCATTTAATTCCTTCATAAAAGCTACTTCTTCCTCCGGAGATAATAAGTCATTCAGGTAGCTGTTAATGCGGTTGTATTGTTCGTCTGTGATTTTCATAATTTATAATTTAACATTCAATACCAAACTCCCGTGTCAGTATATTCTTCAGGTGTTCCCGGCAGAGGGAGGCTTGCTGGGAAACAGAATGTTTACTTTTTAATTTTGTTATTTCAACCATTTCATCGGCGCCTTTGTTTTGAAGGAATTTTAATGTCATCAGATCTTGGCAAGCCGGCTTTAGTTTATGAATGGCCATCCGTACGGTATAGTAAATTCCTTCGGGTTTATTAATTGCCGGGTTGTCTTTACTCATTTCTGCATATAAGGCTGAATTCTTTTGCATCCTGGCGGTATGTTTTTTATTCACCATCTCTTTTCTGTAGTAATTACTATACTGATTTTTAAAAAGCCGGAAAAGGTAATTTTCAAAATCCGAGCCTTCAACCTGAAATTTTCCGGAACGCACATGGATATAAAAAATTTCTAGTGCTTCATTAAAAGCCTCCTGAGCTATTCCTACAAGCACTTGTTCAGAAAGCAGGTAATGCCTGAACAACTCGGCCCTGCTCATAAAGATTCTTCTATACTTTTTTTCTATGACTATGAACACACGGTTTATCATACCGCGGTCATTGCCTTTAAAAATTTGCGCAATTATTTCATTTTGCAGATAATAAGAATCAGGTTGTTTCACTTTATAGTTATTACTCATTACATACCGGTTATTTCCTTTATTTTTACAGCAACGTTTATTATCCAATTCCAAAAGGAAGCGGATAGTATTTTCAAAGATTTTTTACCCTGCTGCTTAGATAAATATGATAGCTCATGACATTATTTTAAGACTGAATTATACGGCACCTTATTATTACTGTCGTCCCGAATATAAAAATCATTTTTTTTGAAATCTTTTTTGATGGTCAAATATATAGTGTCTTGTCAAGCATAAAATGTCGTGTGAATTGCTATCAGCCGTCAGGTATCAGCAGATCAAAACCTGATAAGCTTTCCTCCTGATA
>CAXTDO010000476.1:0-5491 GCA_964242315.1 uncultured Flavihumibacter sp. | reverse complement strand
CAGGTAACTGGGGCTTCCGTACAGACGAAACAGATGCACCCGGAACAGACACCATTTCTTCCATATCGATAGATGAAATTATGATCAGATATAATCTCAACAAAATTGATATTTGCAAAATAAACGTTGAGGGTACCGAGAAAGAACTATTCGAACAAAATTACAGCAGTTGGCTGTCGCGGACCAAACTCATCTTTATAGAACTTCACGATCACTTAAAAGAAGGTTGTGCAAAATCATTTTTCAAAGCACTAACCAATTATAACTTCGCCCTATATCCCCGAGGATTCTATTTACTAATACGCATGCTCACATAATCACTGTTGTGTCGGCTGGCGCATAGACAGATCCTTGCATTAAGAGGTGAACATGGGAAAAACCGATACCCGGTATGTGGTATTGCAAGCATTCCACAACTTAATTATCTTAGCAAATCAATACACTGTGATTGCAGTTACCCAGGTAAAAAAAGCCGCTAAGCCTCGTATTAAACTGAATTGTATCAGCTTTAACATTTTTAATGAAACGAATCTGATCTATTAAAAGTCATCAAAAATGTTACCGCTTCTTTACTCTTATTAAATTTCATCTAATGAAAATCTTTCAAATTGTCCTCATCAGTCTGATTTACATGAGTTGCAAAAAAAGCCATGAAACAACGAATGTACAGCCCGATGCTTTTGTAAAAATTGACAATGTGGTATTCAATGAAAAATCGAGTAGCGATCTGAAAACTCACTTCCTTAATATCGACACGTTGAATGTTGTACCCTATACTTTGAAAGGCTATGGTTTTTTAACAGGAAAAATCAGGAATATAAATTTCAGAACTACACGCTCCAAAGGATTACCGGTGATAGAGGTCTCGGGCTGGGACGATTTCGGATATACTTATATTGCAAAAGATACCTCGGGGCGTATCATGGAACTGTACAGGCAGAAATTCGGCTCAACAGGTTTTCTGGAACCTTTGCCTATTACGGTGTTTGCTTCCAAAGCGCCGGTAGCAGGTAACGAATGGAACTCCACTTCAGGATGGGAAAACGGTCGTAACACCTTGTACATGAATTTAAATACAAGGATCATTGGCACAAATTCCACTACCACAACCGGTATAAAAGACTGTATTGAAATGGAATATAGTTCGCCTGATTATAAAGACACCGTATTTTTCAAACCCGGCAGGGGCCCTGTTGAGATTCGTTCCTGGAGAGCGCATCTTTATGAAAATTTGCAACCAGGTTATGGGGGATACAGATGACCCCCACGCAATAAGTAGCTATAATAATATTGTCTTTACCTCCGCTAATTTGAACTGCACCGAAGCTAACGGAGATGGTATAAAATTTTATGATGGTTAATATACCCTTAATTTTTTAAGTGGTTAAACTATCATCTCATGAGAAAAATAGCGGTATTGCTCATCATTCCTGCAATTTTCAGTTCTTGTGGCGGCAACAACTCTCCTTCAAACGTGCAGGCGCCCGGAGACAGTAAAACTGGAAAGGATAAGGTTTTAAATACAGGCACCAATTTGCTTCAGGATAAAAGTCCCTTAAAAAACTTCACCGCATATCTGGATGGCTTTCATTTCTATAATGGAAATATCAACGCTCAAATGGAAGCTCATCATTACGTTCAGCAGTTGAATGAAGATATGTATCAGGCCATCATTTTTGATGGTAACGGCAACGATGCAAAAATTATGGGTGTAGAATATATCGTTACAGAAAAGCTTTTTAAAACACTTCCATCATCAGAAAAAAAATTATGGCACTCTCATCTTTATGAGGTGAAGTCAGGAACACTAATAGCGCCCGGAATTCCTGAAATTGCAGAACACGTCCTGATGGAGAAGCTTGTTGCTACTTATGGTAAAACCATCCACACCTGGCATACGGATCAGGAAAGAACGTTGCCCGTCGGAGCTCCGATGATCATGATGGGTTTTACAAAAGACGGGCAATTAAATCCGGCATTACTGGCCGACAGAGATAAACGGTTTAACATATCATCACAAAAAATCAAAGCAAACAGGAAAGATATCAGGATACCGGTGGTTGATCCGGAGGCTAACGCATGGGAAAAAGGTACTGTGAGGCAACTAAGCATTTCTGATAAGGCTGATAGCGCCATGCATAAACATGAATTGAAGTCAAAATAACCAGGCCACTACTTGATAGTTTTGTTAAACAATATAGCCAAAACCAATTTTTCCGTTAAACATAATGGATTGGTGTATAATGCTTTATAAAAATATTTGTTGCTTATACTGGGGATTGTCTCACTTTTTTGTCCTGAATATTCCACAAAACTTCGCAGATGCAATGCGTTTATTCGCTAATATTATATCGTAGAGAAAATTTATGTCTGATTTACAGCATATTGGCGTTTTAACTTCTCAGGGAGAGCTTTTTGTAATACTGTTCGTTCATACAACTGGCATTTTCATTTGCCATATTTTGAAAACACAAAAAGAGAGATTTATGAAGTTAACACAATTAGTAATTACCGGATGCCTGTTATCCGGACTGGCCATTGCCTCATGTAGGAAAAGTGAAAACAAAACTTTAAATGATGCCGATAAGGATTTCTTATTGAAAACGAGTGTAGGAAATACAGCGGAGATAGATGCTGCTACGCTCGCTACGGAAAAAGCAACAAATGTTGCTGTAAGAAATTTTGCTCAGCACATGCTTATGGAGCACGGCATGGCTCAAACGGATTTAAAAAACGTTGCAGCAAGTGTAGGCTTTCCCGTGAAAGATAGTTTAGATCCTGCTCACATTGCGATTAAAGCACAACTAGCATCACTTAATGGCAGGCGGTTTGATTCAGCTTATATGTATGTTCAGGTGACAGATCATCAGACAACAGTTGCAAATTTTAATGCAGAACTATCTAATGGTCAGCATAAAGATGTAAAGAATTATGCAAGTACTTATTTACCACATATACAAATGCATCTTCAAAGTGCAGACAGTATAGCCAAGGCGTATTTTCCCAGGTAATTATTCTTATTGATGAAAGAGATTGATTACACAACCACGGAGAGAAAACCACTCCGTGGTTTTTTATTTCATAATATCCACTATATGGCTTTCTAAAGCGGCGTTCCACTTCCTAACAGTTTAGGAAAAGGGTTCAAAGCAGTCATAGTTTCTTTGTCTATAAATTTTCCCATCTTTGAACTCAAAAATTTGAGCAAAATATGCAGTCATTTGTCCGCCAACCGGTATGTTACCAATTGGCACTGCAAGGGTACCTTTCCAAACAGATTCGAGTATTACAGTATCGCCTACAGACAAAATATTTTTTATTTCATATTCCTCTTTCAACATAACTTTTCTTCCCCTGTCGGAACCAATTTTCAAATCCGTTAAACTTCTGACTGCTGTTTGTTTGGTCACAGCATTCGGATATTCGATTTGTTCAATTTCCGGGTGGTAAAAATTGTTTAACTCCTCTGAAGACTGTCGTTGTTCAACCATTTTTATAAAATCGATAACAGTCTCTTCGTTTCTCGTTAATGCTGTTAAGTTTTTCATTTTCAGTTTATTAATGTTTTTTTAAGCTACCGTTAGTGTCAAGTTGATTATGAAATGACACATTTAAATATAGTGGTCAGCCTAGTAAGTGTTTTTTTTAACCACAGAGGAAACGCCGGAGAGGAAGAAGAGGTTACACAGAGACCTCATCTGTGTAACCTCTTTCTTCTCCCGGGCTTTCCTCTGTGGTTAAAAAAACATAAGGTTACGCTACTAACTTTTAATACAAAAGTTCATATGGCAAATCAAAGCCGGCTAATGATTTTACCGATCATTTATTCAAAGATTAAATTTATTATGTCAGGGTGATAAACAATGAAAAAAAATTGCGGGAACAACGTCCCGCAATTTAAATTATAATCTTTATTGTAGTGCCAGGTTTGAGAGACCGTTGCACGGAAAGCGGAGTTCCTTCGAATTATCTTCTCTCTTTCATCATCTTCCAGATCTTAAATGGCTTGCCATCAACATCGAGCTTGATGAGGTACATGCCTGGCATCATCTGCCTGTCGAGATTAACACTTAGAGTAGTGACACCTGTAGAAACATTTCCAAACAACTGGCGTTGTATCAGTCTTCCGTTCAGGTCGTAGATGCCTACCATTACATTTGCAGAAGCTGTTGTTGCAGCATACTGAATCTTGATGTTATCAGTGAAAGGATTTGGATAAGCATTGGTAATTTTTATGTTGACCGCTGCATCAGGCGTTGCTGCATTGATCGCAGTAAGAGAAGTTGCACTTTCTGTTGCAACCGCATCACCTGTAACACTTAACGCCTTGCCGGTTACCAACTGCCTGCTAATGCCGGGACCGCTGTAATATACCTGCATCGTTTCTCCACCGTCTTTTTCAAAAAATGTGATAGAGATCGGATATAAACCTGCTGCAGGAACGTTCACCGTTGCTGAAACAGAAGTTGATCCGTGTAACCCGTCGTTATCTACCAGTGCAGTTGCGGCCGGATTGTACAACGTGTTCCAGTAAAATTTGCTTCCATCATCAGAAATAGTTTCGAAAGTGTATGTGCCGGGTGTAGTGATATTGATGTATCCTTCCCATACAAAACCGAAGTTGTCTATTGTTCCTGCGGGTCTTACGCTGATGTCCGTGGTTGCGCTTGATCCTGTTTTGAGCGCTGTAAGTGTATCGAAGTTAGGCAGCGTGTTCCATGTACCCTCGTAGTAGCGGTATTTCAGACCGTTTGCTTTTGGTGAGCTTACCACTGTAAGCGCCGTGCTGAATGCAGACATATTGTTTGCCAGGTCGAGCGCTTTGATAGTAAAGGTATTTGACTGTCCTGCCGCGAGACCGGTTAAGCGGTAGGTATTACCTGTAACGGTTGTCTTCTTAATGTTGTTCACATATACGTCATAACCTGTTACACCTACATTGTCTGTAGCGTTATCCCATGCAATATCAACATAGGTGTTGGTAGTCAGTATCGCAGCTACGTTTGTTGGTACACCTGGAGCAACACTATCGGCCGGCAGTACAAAAGCTCCTGTGAAGGCTGCATTCGGGATCAGTTGTCTTGGTATGCCAGGACCGCTCCAGTAAACCTGCATGCTTTCTCCGCTATTCTTTTCAAAGAATGTGATCGCTATCGGATAAACACCCGCTGCAACGGTTACAGAACCGGTAGCAGAGATAGCGCCATGAACCCCATCGTTATTCACCAAAGCCATAGCGGTTGATGAGTAGGCTTTGTTGAAGTACAACTTACTTCCGTCATCAGAAATTGTTTCGAATGTGTAAGTACCCGCTGTTGGAAGGCTGATATTGCCTTCCCAAAGATAACCATAGTTATCACTTTGGTTCCTTGTTGTAAGAATATCAACGTTTGGAGTAGATCCTGTTTTAACAGGTGCCAGTGCGCTGAAGTTGGGCAACAGGTCCCATGTACCCTAGTAGTACTTGTAAGTGAGGCCGCTTGTTGTGGCA
>CAXTDO010000475.1:0-5495 GCA_964242315.1 uncultured Flavihumibacter sp. | reverse complement strand
AATTTGCTGGCTGCTATGTGCCCGGAACAAAAGAATTTCACAGATTAAAGCCCTCTTTTCATGTTAAACGCAATTAAATTTACTTATCTCTTATTTGGATGCTGCGTTTGTATCGCTGTTGCCAATGGTCAAATCAACACGAACAATCAAACAGCCCATAATGAGCAGGTAAACGGAAACTTAACCAATTTGCAGTCTGACCCGCGACAAATTACTTCTTTCGATAAGGACTGGCGTTTTTTCCTGGGCGATGATGCTGCAGCCAAACAAGAAAAATATGATGACAGTCATTGGCGCGTACTCGCGCTTCCCCACGACTGGAGCATTGAAGAACCAGTAAATCCGCCACCTTCCGGCGACAGGAATACCGGTTATTTTACGCATGGTATTGGCTGGTACCGCAAAAGCTTTTCAACACCCAATACAACTAAGAAGATAGTTGTTGAGTTTGATGGCATTTATATGAACAGCGACGTGTGGATCAATGGTAATTTTCTTGGTCACCGGCCTTTTGGTTTTGTTGATATCCGCTATGATATTACGGAATATGTAAAGAATGATGGTTCGGCAAATGTGCTGGCTGTTCGCGTGGATGATTCGGCAGAACCGGCGCTGCGCTGGTACGCGGGCTCAGGCATTTACCGCCATGTGCGCCTAATTACCACAGGTTATACACAGTTCCGGCTTGATGGCGGTGTGTATATCACCACACCTGAGATTTCTCCTCGGAAAGCGGTTGTTAAAGCAGCGTATATCATTGATGCCAGTTTTCTTACCGACACTCAACGGGTAGCCTGGCTTAAAGATGCCTGGAATGTAAAGCCGGAAACAAAAAATGTTATCGTACAGAGTACGGTACTATCACCGGAAGGAAAAGTGATTGCCACTGCAAATACAGAAGTTGCACTTCAAAGCATGCATTCCGGAAAGAATGTAATTCAAATGATAACGGTGCCAGATCCGCAATTGTGGTCTGACAAAACACCGGTGTTATACCAGCTAAAAAGCACTTTGTTGCTGAATGAACAGAAGCTTGATGAAACGATGACGACGTTTGGCATCCGCAATTTGAGATTTGATAAAGACAAAGGATTGTTTGTGAATGGCGAGCCTGTAAAACTCAAAGGTGTATGTGTACACCAGGATGCCGGCTCATTTGGCAATGCGGTTCCGCTAAGCGTTTGGGTTTACCGTTTTGGTATCCTGAAAGAAATGGGTTGCAATGCTATCCGACCCAGTCATCACCCTTTTGCACCGGGGTTTTACGACTTATGTGATAAGATGGGCTTTTATGTTTTCGATGAAGCCTTTGATGAATGGACACGTGACTGGACATTCAACTATACAGAAAATACACGTGGAAAATCAAGGTTCGGTTATCATCTTTATTTCAACCAATGGCACCAGACAGATCTTCGGGCCATGTTGCACCGCGACCGCAATCATCCAAGTGTAATCCTGTACAGCATTGGCAATGAAATACCAGACCAGTTTGATGATGATGGCTGGAAGCGTGCTAAGGAACTTGTAGATATTTGTCATCAGGAAGACGCTACCCGTCCGTCTACTTCCGCCTGCGATCAGTCTTATGTTTCTTCACGCAACGGCTTTATGGATGTGCTTGACATTGGTGGCTACAACTATATTGACCGCTTGTATAAAGACAGTACCTACGTGCCCGAGCGACGCCGTTTTCCCAACCGCATTTTTCTTGGTACAGAAGTAACGCATGCCCTGCACAATTGGCTCGGCGTGCGCGATAATAGTTATGTAATTGGTGATTTTATCTGGACAGGCATTGATTACCTGGGAGAAACCGGCGGGCTTCCCAACCGTGGCAGTCGCTCCGGTTTGATAGACATAGCAGGTGGCAGGAAACCCGGCTTTTACCAGCGGGCAGCTTACTGGCGCGAGGACCCGGTACTGCAGATTTATGCGCTTACCGGTGAACGGCCACAAAACGCATGGCGTCCGCAGCCTGCAAAGCTTGCATGGAAGGCTGCCGTAGATTCAGTTGTGACAGTAAGGGCTGCCACCAATTGTGATGAAGTAGAATTATTTCTTAACAAGCATTCGCTCGGGCGAAAACCGGTATCGCACAACACATACTTCGAAGACTGGAAAGTAGGTTATAAGCCGGGCGAATTAATGGCAGTAGGATATTTGAAAGGCCGTAAAGTAGTCACCTCTAAACTCGTTACTACAGGCGAAGCGACAGCGCTGCAGGTTATATCCTTGCCATTAGCAATACAAAGCGATACATTGCTTTTTGAGGTTACTGTTATTGATAAAGCAGGTTTAAAAGTAACAGACGCAAAAGCACCTGTTACAATAACAGTAGCGGGCGCCGGTAAACTTATCGGACTTGATAATGGAGAAATTGACTTTGCAGGTCCGTATAAGACCAATATACGCAATGCTTATGAAGGACGTTTGCTTGTTACTCTGGAACGTTTAAAAACTGATGGCGAAATCACGCTTACAGCAACAGCGTCCGGACTTCCTGATGCAACAATAAAGATAAAGTAAACTGCAAGGTAGCCTCATCATTGCGTCAGCTTTGCAACAGTATTTAATTTACAAGGTGTGAATAATTGATACATTAATTGTATTATTTATATCATTCGCCTGGTGTTAAGTTAAGTGTGATGTTACGCATTGGATTGTAAGTGTTTTTTTAACCACAGAGGGCACAGAGGAGGAAACACTGAGGGCGCAGAGGCTTTCTCTGTGCCCTCTGTGGTTAAAAAAAATGGTCGAACTGCTGAGATGTGTCACGTCAGTTTACGTTTAACTTAACACTAGGGTTGCGGACGCCACTAAATAATATAAAAGACCAGTTGCTGCTCAAACAAATGTTTAATGAGAGAAAGAAGGCCACAAACTAAAAGATCAATAAAGATATCCCCATGGAACGCGAAGAAACTCACTACCTCAATACTGACCTCGACCTCGTTGCTCCACACGATTTGGCCTCACTTGCCGATGCACTGGCTCACCGGGGGCTTTTCACGTTTCACGTCTTGCAGCATAAGGGACAGAGCTCGTGGTCTGCGAGATTCGAGACAGAGAAACCGTTCCGGGAGCCCGACCAAAACATTGCCGCGATGCTTACCGCCATTGAAGCTTTGGACGGGCCATCGCGGAACTTGTGGGAATCCTGCACCATCCGCGAATTCAACATCGGGTATGATTGCGGTGATAAGCCCTGGGCATTCAATCAGCAGATATCCGCAGCAACACTCTCAAGGATTGCCGCAGCCGGTGCGGCCATTGTAATTACGTTGTACCCGGCAGCCCTTTGCACTATTGAAAGTTGAATTAAATTTCTAATCTTTGAAAAAATAAATTTTATCTGCAGGATTGCCTTTTTCAATTAGTCAACCGTCGGCAATATTTAAAAGATGTGCATAATCCACCTAATACGATACCTTTAAATCATTCCTTATGATTAAATCATGGCGATTTTGGATCGCGGCAGCACTAATGGCTCTTATTCCGCTATTAACGATAGATATCATTCAGCATTATCTGGACTGGCAAAAAGATGTAAGAGAAGAAATAATTATTGTTGTACAAAACCTCTATTCTTTCAACAGGCAACAAAAAGCTTCTATTCTCGACAAAGTATTTGAAAGAAACCAAACACTGACCTTACTGGTTTATGTTAAAAGCACTGCCATCATTGTCTCGCTGGTCTTAAGCTTTTACTATTTTAAGCTTTATAAACAGCGTCAGCCATCTAACTTTCTTAAATCGTTCCTTTGGACCCTTTCTTTGATGACCTGCTTTGTATTATTAAAAGTATTCGTTATAAATAAAATAAATACAGAAAAGGATATTCATTTATTAACACTCAATCCTGACGAATCATCATTAAAAAGAATTTATGATGACAATTTTAAAGGCAAAATTGTTTACGTTGATTTTTGGGGAACGACATGTGGACCCTGTTTAGCAGAATTTAGAAATTTTACACAGCCGGTGAAAGACAGGTATTCAACCAGGAATGACATAAGCTATTTGTATGTTGCACAGGGCAATGAATACTTATGGCATGAACAAATAAAGAAGTATGATGTGAAAGGATATCACATTTTTGTGAAAGAAAAGCAGTACGAAAACTTATATAAACGATCAACCAAAGACACTACGATTCAAATGCCGCACTACTTAATTATTGACAAGAATGGCAACATAGTTGAACCTAATGCAAAACAACCTAGCGACGTTGATTCTTTACATCTTCAATTAGCAAAATACCTTGCACCGAATTAAACGGCAGAGGCCCTATACGCTCAACATATAGACCTGGCAAAAACCGGTTGATGGAATACTGCACCTGTTGTTTTGCTATTGTACTTCAGTTTCCCCTCCACGCTTTTAAGCTGATGCAGCAAGTATCATTAGTTTTTCATTAACAATTCCAATAAGTAAGGTTGAGCTGGATAATATTACTTTAGTCGTTGGGCTGAAACACAAATGCAACCTTTACACATCCAGTAATCCCAAAAGCTATGATAACAACATCAGAAATAGCTCCGTCACCTTTGTTAACTCCGTATATAAGGTGTTATTCGTATCGGGAGTTTGATACCTATGGCAGGGATTTTTTCAAACCCTGGCATGCCTGTCATGAAATTTCGATGCCGTTTTTCTTCAAAGCCGTGCCGGTTAAATTAGTTGATCCGGCTACCGGCACTATCTTAAAGACAGGCAAACATCATGGTGTAGTTGGGTTACCAACACAATATAATGGAGAAATGTGTTTTAACGGCTCTTACGCTTTTTTTCAAATTACATTTCGTCCCAACGGGTTCCATAAAATTTTTGGAATTCCTGCAGGTGAGATCAACAATAAAATATTTTGGAGCGATGAAGTTTTAGACTCCGGGATTAATATACTTTATGAGCAATTATGTGAGGCTGATGGACTGACAGCCATGACAGCTATTGCTGAAGAATATCTAATAAAATATTTAAAAAAGCAAAAGGCTTTTTTGGAAAAAGATGCTATTACATACTCTACAGACTTTATTATTAAAAATGCGGGTAGGGTCAATGTTGATAAGCTTGCCTATATTACCAACATGAGCATACGAAATTTCGAGCGGCACTTCAATGCCGCGCTGGGCCTTTCACCAAAATTGTTTTGCTGCATCACACGATTCAATCATGCACTCAAACTTAAGTTGAAACACCCTGAAATGGAATGGGGTTTTATTGCTTCCCGGTCCGGATACTTTGATCAGACGCATTTAATAAAAGACTTCAAAAAATTTTGCGGTGCCGCACCAAAATTTTTTATCAACCGTACACCGTTAATTACTGAGAACTACATAAGCCGGGCAGTACATTAATTAAATCTTGTCGTGTTTTTACTATTACATTTAGTAGTATAAATATACTTTTGAAGGAAAGAGGGCAATTTTTCTTTGATGCAAACGGTCCTGTAAAAGTCCATCCTTCCGTGGAAAGTATAGGTGACAGAAACT
>CAXTDO010000474.1:0-5496 GCA_964242315.1 uncultured Flavihumibacter sp. | reverse complement strand
TAGAAACAGACATTTATTCATTGATGAGTTTTTATCAGATAGATAAATGTATAGCAATTTGGCAAATTACTGCTATGAGTTTGAGGGTCCTTCAATATCTCCATCCGTTAAGTATCGTCTATATGGTTTAAAAGCTTTGTCACCAATGTTTCCGGCTCAACATTTTTAATTCAATGTCATTTCATCTTCAGCAACCTTCTTTTGAATTAATTTTGTTTTTTCATAAAGCCTGTTTATTTTTAGTTTTGGTTCGCCAGCAATGGCGATATACAAAGTTGCCGACCGATAATCAATACTAAGGAGCTATTAAAAAAACAAAACTTGCTTTATGAGAAAAATCTCTACAAACGCTGATAGGCTACCCTATACCTATTATTTGGCCAGACTAAGGAGCTGCTCCTTTTCACTGGTATTCTTCTCTCTTATTTTTTTGCTGACTTCCACATCTGTCTGGGCCCAGGGTCAAAGGGTTATCCGTGGAACGGTAACCAATCAAAACCGTGAACCACTTGAAGGCGCCAGCGTAGTGCTTAAAGGAGGAAAAACCCAGGGCACGTTTACAAATGCTGCCGGTAAATATGAAATCACCGTTCCGGGAAAAAGCGGCACGCTGGTAATTACTTACGTGGGTTTAAATACACAGGAATTGCCTGTTACCTCCAGGAATACGCTTGATATTCAGTTGGCACCTGCATCTTCTTCCCTGACCGATGTGGTGGTTGTAGGTTACGGAACACAAAGGAAAGCTACATTAACCGGCGCTATTTCATCCATTAAAGGTGAGGACATCGCCACAACCAAGAATGAAAATGTGCAGAACATGTTGACGGGTAAAATTCCTGGTGTACGTGTAATGCAAAGAACATCTGAGCCGGGCGCATTCAATAACAATTTCGACATCCGTGGAATGGGTAACCCGTTAGTAGTTATCGACGGTATTCCCCGTACAGCCGATGATCTGCAACGCCTTGATCCTAACGACATCGAGAACCTGTCTGTACTGAAAGACGCTTCTGCCGCAGTGTACGGCGTACGTGCGGCTAATGGAGTTGTTTTGGTAACCACCAAAAGAGGTACCAGCAATAAGACGGAATTAAACTATTCAGGCTCCTACTCCTGGCAAATACCTTCCGGCTTGCCGTCAACCGTAAACGCCCTTGATTATATGACCCTTCGTAACGAGCAGGCAGTGCATAATGTATCAGGTGGCAGCCCTCTTTTCAACGATCAGCAGTTTGACGATTACAGAACCGGGAAAAAACAAAGCACGGACTGGTATCCTTTGGTCTTTTCCAAATATGCCCCGCAGACCCAGCATAACCTTAGCGCTACAGGAGGGAATGACAGGGTTACTTTCCATGTAGGCCTGGGTTATCTGTACCAGGAAGGTTTCTTCAAATCAAGCGATCTGAATTATACCAAATACAATCTTCGTTCAAACATTACCGCAAAAATTACCAACCAGCTTACTTTTGATTTGAATCTCAACGGCGTGGTGGATGAACAAGACCGGCCTTACCAGGATTCATGGTGGATTGTGCGGGGTTTCTGGAGACAGGGTCCTCAGATACCAGCTTACGCAAACAATGACCCTACGAAACTTTATCACGGCTTGATCGAAGGTGATAACCCACTTGCATTTATGGATGCCGATATTGACGGATTTAAAACATATAACAAAAAATGGTTTCAATCCTCGGCCAGTTTAAAATATGATGTTGCCGGCGTAAAAGGCTTATCTATTAAAGGCTTGTTTAACTACGATTATTACATATCAAGCGCAAACCTCTTTCAAAAAGAATATAACCAGTACAGGTATGATGAGGCTTCAAAAACTTATACAAAATTTACCCGCCAGTCACCAAATATAATCAGGAGAGAATCTTATTTCAAAACGTCAACCCTGGCACAACTCTCGGTTAATTATAACAGAACGTTTGATAAACATTCAGTGAGCGGCTTATTACTTGGGGAGGCACAAAGAAGAAACGGTGATAACTTTTTTGCCCAGAGAAACCTGGTGCTTCCGTTACCATACATCTTTGCCGGTGTAGCCGACCAGCAGCAGGCTACCATGAATGCAGCGGCTGATGGCCTTTATGAAAATAGCAACGACGGTTTGGTTGGAAAGTTTAATTATGCATACAGCGGTAAATACCTTGCTGAATTCCTTTTTCGTTATGATGGCTCCTCAAAATTTGCTGCAACCTCTCAATGGGGATTCTTTCCAGCCGCTTCTGTGGGATGGCGTATTTCTGAAGAGCCATTCTTTAAAAACAGTAAAGCTTTGTCTTTTGTATCCAGTTTAAAAGTACGTTCTTCCTATGGTAAAACCGGTGATGATAACTCCTCAACTTACCAGTTCATCTCCGGGTATAACTATCCTACAAGTACAAGCAGCCGGAACTTTACAGGCGGGTATGTATTTGACGGCAGTTTCGTAGCCAGCGCTGACAACAAGGGCATTGTTAATCCAATCATTACGTGGTTCACTGCTAAATCCTTCGATGCAGGTATTGACCTTGAATTATGGAATGGCCTTATCGGCTTTACAGGTGATATATTCAGCCGGCGCAGAGAGGGACTTCTGACAATGAGAAATGGTGGCATCCCGACCGTTGTAGGTGCAGGTCTTCCCCAGGAAAACCTGAATAGTGACCTTACATACGGATTTGACCTGGAACTCAATCATAGAAATCAGATCGGGGCGTTCAGATATGGTACAAAAGGCATATTTTCCCTCACCCGTATTAAACGTTTGTATGTAGAATCTCCAGCTTACGGCAGTTCATGGGATAACTGGAAAAACAATCAAAATGATCGTTTACAGGGCGTTCATACTGGTCTCCAGGGTGATGGCCAGTTCCAGTCATGGGAAGAAATCTGGAATAGCCCCACTTACATTGGCCGTGGAACCGTTCCGGGCGATTACAAGTATAAAGACTGGAACGGAGATGGAGAGATCAACGGAAACGACGTACATCCGATCCGTTACAACCAGGTTCCGTGGATGAATTTCAGCTTTATTTTCGATGGCTCCTACAAAGGCTTCGATCTAAATTTCCTGTTACAGGGTTCTGCAAAAACTTCACTGGTCTATGGCGAACAGCTTCTTATACCGCTATGGGGAAACGGAGAGTCCGGAGCCATGCAACAGTTTATGGACCGCTGGCACCCGGAAGACCCAAAGGCCGATCCATATAGCCCTACAACCAAATGGGTTCCCGGCCGCTTTGCTTACACAGGATCATTACCCGACGTAAATTCCACCTTCAATGTTGAAGATGGCGCTTATTTACGCCTTAAGAGTATAGAATTAGGCTATACGATTCCGTCCCGCTGGATTGACAGGGCTGGCATAAGAAGATTCCGTATCTATGCTAATACCTACAACCTGTTCACGATCACAAAAATTAAAAATGTAGACCCGGAGCATCCTATTGATACCTTTGGTTACCTGTATCCATTGAACAAAACGGTTTCTGCCGGAATTAATCTAACCTTTAAATAATTAGCCATGAGTTCGAAAAAATATCTGTTTATTATATTGGCTTGTTTCAGCGTCTTTATTTCCTGTAAAAAGTCTTTGTCTTTAGATATACCACCAACCAACATCATAAATGACAAGGACCTGTTTTCCAATGCCGCGGGTATGTCTATCTACCTGTCGCGGATGTATAGCCAAATGCCTTTTGAAGATTTTAAGTATTCGCCTGCCCGCCAGTTCTACGATGACTGGCTGGTGGCGCCAGGTGCCAATGAGGGTTCGTCTATAAGCCGCGACGCTGGTACTGCCATGACTTCAGAAGGCTATGGCCGCCTTCAAAGGCCTTTCTGGGGACTGGCAGACCCTAACTCGGCTAGTTCGCCCGGAAATGTATCTTTCAGTTTGCTTCGCGATGCCAACCGCCTGTTGGAAACCCTGCCGGCATATAAAGAAAACTTCACTGATGCCGAATACAATCATTTCCGCGGTGAAGCCTATTTTACCAGGGCCATGGTTTTTTACTCGCTGGCAAAAAGGTATGGCGGAGTTCCGTTGGTTACCTCTTTACTGAAATACCCCGATGTTCCTGCGGCGGAGCTCGAAACTCCCCGTGCCACTGAAGAAGCGACCTGGAACCAGGTGCTTTCTGATTTCGATTCGGCTGCTTTGAATCTTTCTGAAACGAGCCCCAAAAGAGGTTACGCGAATAAGTATGTAGCTTATGGTTTTAAGTCTGAAGCGATGTTGTTCGCCGGCAGTGTTGCGAAATATAACAAGGTAACAGGCTTTGGTCAGAAAACCGGCATCAGGGTGATCGGTTTCGATCCTGCGAAAGCAGCAGCAGCTTCCATAAAATATTTCCAGGAAGCTTATAAAGCCTCTCGCATAATAATGAAATCCGGAAGATATTCATTGTACAAGAAGAAATGGTCTCCTTCCGACAAAGAGGGCCAGTATCAAAACATGGTGGATATGTTTTCCGATATTACCAGTGCTGAGAACATCTATATTAAAGAATACAAGTATCCTGATCTGGCGCATGGATATGATTCCTACAATATTCCGCGTCAGTTAATAGGTGGTAATGGGTATTCTGCAGAAAACTGCCCTACACTTGACTTTGTAGAGTTGTTTGATGGATTTCCAAAAAATCCTGACGGTACCATCAGGGTATTCGATAACAATGGCAAATACATATTGTATAATAAAGTCACCGATCTTTTTGCCAATGCAGAACCACGTCTTCGTGCGTATGTTATTTTGCCTGGTGAAACGTTCAAAGGAGAAGCGATCGAGATCCGGCGCGGAATTTACACTGGTGATGCTACAAACGGTATTAGCCCCCTGAGAGTTGTTAATGGCGGTTCTGCTGATTATACGGTTTCAGGTCCTTCAAACTACAACCAGGTAGACGCTTACAGAGCTGTTGGCGCATTTGCCGGCAAAAAAACGCTCTTCCTGTCTCAAAATAGTACCACCCATGAAATAGTTACTTTACCTGACGGAACAAGCATGAACGCAGGTGGAAAGAGCGGTCCCTTCACATCGGACGCTACAGCGGCAATGACAGGATTTACCATTCGTAAATGGCTGAATCCGAGTATGCCTCAGGCACTGGTATTGGAAGCGCGTTCAGAGCAACCATTTGTTTTAATGCGCTTTGGTGAAATCCTGCTCAATGTTGCGGAAGCAGCTTCTGAATTAAGTCTTGCCGGACAAACCGATCCCGGAGGAGATAATCTTCAGCAAATTGCGTATGATGCCATCACGGCCATACGGGAACGGGCAGGAGCTACTCCTATGACGGGCATGGGTGATATCGCTGGACAGAATGGCCTGCAACTTATCAGGAAGGAACGCAGGAAAGAGCTTGCTTTCGAAAATAAAATCCTTTGGGACATCAGGCGGTGGAGAACGCAGCATTCCGACATGCTGAACGGATTTACCCAATCGGATGGCGCTTATTATAAAGGACTGTATCCTTTCTATTCAACAACAACAGGTAAATA
>CAXTDO010000473.1:0-5509 GCA_964242315.1 uncultured Flavihumibacter sp. | reverse complement strand
GTTATAACCCAGGGCAATTAATTTGTCAAGCGTAAAGTTATTTTCTTTACCAATTTCTTTTATAGCAAACAGCGACCTGAAATTTTCTCCATCAGGCGCCATGTATGCAGGATAATTTCTCCTTTCCAGCGTGTTTTTTCCCGCTACGCTGAACGGCGTGGAATTACAGTTTTGTATCCACCCTTCTGTAGGATTGTATAGGTGTATGATCTCATTTAAACTATGAATACCCTTCCATTCTGTATCCTTAGTACTACCGTCTACCGGTAAGCTCCAGTCAAATCGTTCATCCCTCTTTGGAATAAAATTGCCATGCCAGTAAGCTATGTTCCCTTTATCATCTGCATATACTGTATTGGTAGAATTGTTTGACAGCAACTCCATTTGTTCTTTAAAAGCGTTAAAGTTTGTTGCCTTAGTAAGTTGCCACGATTGTATAAGACCGTTAAGCGAACGGTTATGCTCTTTTAAACTAAGCCATTTACCATTTCTTTCGCCTGCTACCGGACCATGATGGGTGTAGTAGGTTGTTATGGAACAGGAAAGAACGTCGTGCTGTTTTTTGTATTTTAATATTAGTTGCCTTTGAGTGACTGTTTTTAATCGTCCTTGATACTCATAAAAAAAGGTATTGCCTTTTTGAATAACATTTTCAGCATATAAATCGGATGCATCGGCAAGGGATGAAGTATGCATCCATCCCAGATGCTCATTGAAGCCCTGGAAAACAAAAAATTGCCCCCAGGTTACAGCACCATAAGCATTCAATCCTTCATCACTTACCATATGAGCCTCTGTACGGAAATAGAAAGAAACATGGGGATTGATATACAGGAGTGCATTTTTAGAAACAGTTTTAGCAGGACCGATGGCAAAACCATTCGAACCATTCAGATCAATCACCGGTGATGTTATTGAA
Source organism: uncultured Flavihumibacter sp. (assembly GCA_964242315.1). GTDB lineage: Bacteria > Bacteroidota > Bacteroidia > Chitinophagales > Chitinophagaceae > JADCRZ01. The sequence continues at coordinate 4,590 of CAXTDO010000473.1, read as the reverse complement.
TGAAATGCCGATTCTTTTATTGTCGCGGGAAGCGGGTAGATACTTTTAACATCTTCTGTTTCCAAACCGCCTGTCTGCGTTGCCGTGTATCCCCCATCTGTAAACATTAATGGAAACCAGGGTTCGAAATGTGTAAGTAAGGCAGGTTTAGTTTCCGGATGTGTATAGATATAATAATTGATGCCGTCTGCAAAAGCCTGTAACAACTTCTTAAGCCAAGGTGGACTCTTATAATAATCCGCTATCGCAGCACTTGTATCGTAAATGAGTTTTGTCTTCAGATCATCATACAACCGGCTCTCGCCCTCCGTTTCGGCCAGCCGGCCAAATTTTTCTATGTAGGCTCTCTCTACCCTTTCAAAACTTTCCTCACATTGTGCATACATCAATCCGAACACCGCATCTGCATCTGTTTTTCCATAAATATGAGGGATGCCCCAGTTGTCGCGGTAAATGGTTACACGTGAAGCCTGTTCTTTATATCTTTTAAGATCAGAAGTATTTATTGATACAGAGCAGGCAACAGGTAGCAGTAACAATAGCAACAGCAGTTGTTTCATGTAATGTTCACTTATCTGATCAGAAAAAGTTAAGTAAAAATAAACTATTCGGTTTCGGAATCTTTTGATTATTGACAGAAAATTTGTATTTTCCTATTCCCTTAAATCAATACAATGGCATCCATCTACACTGAAGCTTCTTCAGGTCAGCAGCCTGCTACCATTCAATCATCCGATCAACAATTTACACCTTATCCCCGTATGTTATCTCTCGATGTATTGCGCGGTGTTGCGGTGATAAGCGCGCTGTTTGTGAGCATCTGGGCATTTGGAGGGTTCAGCATTAACCAGCAAAATGGTTTACTGATACAATCCAAAGGATGGAACTACCGGCTTTTTGGAACTATGAGTTTGCTTTTGGATGGCAAGATGCGGGCCTTAATTTCATTGGTGTTTGGTGCCGGCATGTGTCTTTTTCTTGCAAAAAACAATATGAAAGTAGTGCCGGCTGCTGCCGATTTTTTTATAAGGCGACAATTATGGTTAATAGCTTTTGGCTTAATAAACGGCCTGCTATTTTTATGGACCGGTGATGTGTTGTTTCACCTGGGCATTATGGGGATACTGCTTTTTCCATTAGTACGGCTTTCTGCAAGAGGGTTATTAACCGCAGCCATATTAACTACCATCATCTATAGCGCAAAAAATTATTGGAACTATGCTGATGATCGTACTGCTCATCAAAAATTCCTGGCGGTGACGGCTGTTGAAAAAAAGATAGCCGCTGATAAATTAAAGAAAAACACATCGGCTGCAAAATCAAAAACAGATTCTTTATCCAAAGATCAAAAAGATGATAAACAGGCCTGGGAAGGCATTGCAAGTAATTTTAAATACGACCCTAAAAAAGATGCAGGCGAAAACAAAGCCATGCGAACTATGCAATATGGTAAGCTGTGGAACCACATGGCGCCTGTTTTACAAAGCAAAGAATCACAATGGATGTATAGTATTGGTATCTGGGATTTTGCCGGTATGATCTTGTTGGGTATGGCAGTATTCAGGATGGGCTTTTTCAATATGCGTTTTTCAGGTACGCAATACCTGCTTATAGCCGTTACCGGTTTAACTGCCGGATTATTGTCAGGATGGTTCCGGTTGTATTATAATCAGGTTGCCCTGCACGATTACGACAAATATGTTAGTCATCACCTGATACCTTTTGATTTGTTTTTTCCTTTCGAAAGAGCATTCATGGCGATAGGTTATGCCAGCCTGGTCATTGCACTGATGAATGTAAACTTTCTGAAATTTTTGTGGCGCGCATTAGCTGCTGCAGGCAGAATGTCGCTTACTAATTATCTTTTACAGAGTATTCTCTGCAATTTATTCTTTACAGGGTTTGGCATGGGATATTTTGGAATGTTGAAGCAGTACCAGCTTTACTTTTTTGTGGTAGAAATAAGTATGGTACAAATAGTATTCAGCATCTTCTGGCTCAGGCATTATCAAACCGGTCCGGTTGAATGGCTGTGGCGATGCCTTACTCATGGCAAATGGCTGCCCAATAAAATGTTACCGCCGCAAACAACTACATCCGCTCTTCCTGCTCTTTCCTGATTTAATAACACTTTATTTACCTTCAGATGATCACTAACGTATCGCCACCTCGTTCTACAGAACTTGTAATACCTGTTGGAACAACATCTATGAACCAGCATGAGCCTGCAACGGTAACAATGCCACGGCCCGTAAATACCAGTGAACGCATTCAAACAATCGATTTCATTCGTGGGTTTGCATTGTTAGGAATTCTGTTAATGAACATTCCGGGCTTTGGTATTGATGGAAGCGCATTTAACAAGATCATAAGCGGGTCGCACAAAAGCGCTGATTTCATAACACTTGGAGTGATCACCACTTTCTTTGATGGCACTATGCGCGGCTTATTTTCTATGCTCTTTGGCGCCGGGATGATTCTGTTTACATTAAATAAAAAAGAAAATACAAGTGGTGTTACAGTGGCCGAATATTACTACCGGCGGCTACTCTGGCTGGTATTGTTTGGTGTGTTTAATGCTTATATTCTTCTTTGGTTCGGTGATATCCTATTTTATTACGGCCTTTGCGGCATGCTGCTATATCCTTTTCGAAACACTAAACCTAAATGGCTGTTGATCATCGGCATCACCTGTATTGGCATCGGTTTGATCAAAGGCATAATTTCCTGGAGCGGGCTGAGAGAGAAAAGAGCTGCTTATACAGAAGCTGTTGCAGCAAAAAAAGCACAGCACAAATTAACCGAGAAGCAACAACAAGCTATAACCACCTGGCAGGAAATTGAAAAAAGCACCAAGCCTGATACCGACCGTTCCAATAAAAATATTTCAAAGATGCGATCAGGTTACAGCACCGTATTTACTCACCTGCTTCCAACAAATGCAGAGGAAGAAACCTTTGGCATGTACTATGGAGCCTGGGATATGATCAGCATGATGTTTATAGGAATGGCGCTTTTTGGATTCGGCTTTTTTTCAAACAAACTATCTACCTCAACTTATGTTATATGGCTAATGATGGGTTATGGCCTGGGAATTCCTTTCGGCCTTATCTTTTTTAAAGCGTGGCCCGAATCGCTTGATATAGGACGTTTTGTTGACAGGTTTCGCCTGCATGCAGGATACCTGTATCATTTCCGCAGGTTGTTCTTGTCTATCGGGCATGCAAGCCTGCTGATGCTGGTGTACCGCTCCCGGTTGGTGCCGTGGCTGATGAAAGCCCTGGCTAACGTAGGCCAGATGGCATTTACCAATTACCTGATGCAAAGTATCATCTGCACCCTTTTCTTCTACGGATACGGTTTAGGCTATTTTAATAAACTCCATTATTATCAATTGTATTATATTGTAGGAGCAGTATGGATCTTTCAAATTATTTTCTCTTCCATCTGGCTGCGTTACTTTTTGTTTGGCCCCTTTGAATGGCTATGGCGTTCATTAACATACTGGAAGAAGCAACCTATGCGGTTGAATACAGTTTGATTATTGTAGTTTTGAATAATGGAACCTGTTCTTCTGTCAACATTGATGTTCATTCCAAACGGACAGGCCGACCTGATTACTATCAGATTTTATCTTAGCGATCTACCGGGATTATGGGATGTAGACAATAACAACGTTTACCTTACGCAGCAATTATGGAACGAATGGAGGCACTGTAAGAACGACCGACATCTTCAAAAAATATTTTTTAACGGGCTAAATAGGGTAAGTAATGCTTTGTTAAAATAGAATGGCCATATCTTAGCATCAACTTTTAATTAATGCCCGTTTAAATTTATCCATCTTATGATAGCCAGGCCTCAAAAAAAGTTTTATAAAAGCCTTTATTTACAGGTAATAGTTGCTATCCTGATCGGTATTGTTCTCGGGCATTTTCAACCAGAAGCGGCGATCAGTCTCAAGCCACTCGGTGACGGCTTTATCAAACTGGTGAAGATGATGATCGGCCCTGTAATTTTCTGTACCATCGTTACAGGCATGGCCGGTATGCAGGATTTGAAGAAAGTAGGGTCTGTAGGCGCTAAATCATTATTGTATTTTGAAGTGCTTACAACAATAGCATTGTTCATCGGACTGCTTGCGATAAATATTATTCGTCCGGGTGCAGGGATGAATATCGATGCTAGCAAGTTAGATGTTACCGCCCTGAATACCATTACTACGGGCAAAGCGCCGCAGTCGACTGTTGAATTCTTAACGAACATCATTCCAAAAAATATTGTAGATGCATTTGCTCAGGGTGATATGCTGCAAATATTATTTTTCTCTGTTTTATTCGGCGTGGCTGCGTCCAAACTCGGCATCCGTGTTCAACCTGTGATAGATTTTATAAGAGGATTTTCAAACATTCTATTTGGCATCATCCATATCATTATGAAACTGGCTCCATTGGGAGCTTTGGGAGCCATGGCATTTACTATCGGCAAGTACGGCGTAGGAAGCTTAAAATCTCTCGCGGAACTAATGGGCACTTTTTATCTTACCTGTGTATTCTTTATCGTTGTAGTGCTGGGTACCGTTATGTACTC
>CAXTDO010000472.1:0-5513 GCA_964242315.1 uncultured Flavihumibacter sp. | reverse complement strand
CGGTCAGTTGGTTGAACAAGGTTACGCTTAATGGTTTGCTCACGCAGGTAAGGCGTAACGTACGTGCCATGCTGTATCAGGCCCCTGTACATATCAGCAACATACAGCGCACCATCAGGGCCGCTTGTCAGGTAAACAGGACGAAACCGTTCATCAGTAGAGGCAAGGAATTCTTTTCCGGGAGACGGATCAAATGCCGTCAGCAGAAGTCCTTTCTGTTCAACAACATTGCGTTTGATCAGATTGCCGGATGGCTCGCAAACAAACACATTCCCATAGTATTCCGCTGGCAGGGCGGTACCCCTGTAACAAAGAGGGGCACATGCTGCGGTGAACTCCAGCAGGCGGCCTTCTTTATCCAAAGTGCCTGGTATGTAGCCACGATTTACCGCAGGATTAGGCCTGATAGGATAGATCCTCCTGTCAAGGGTAAGGCCGTGATCAATGCCGGTAGTAGATGTATGATTTTTATTTCTTGAAAGATAATTAGGCGGCACCAGGTCGGCATGAAGCTGCGACCAGTTATAATTATAATAAAGCCGTCCTTCATCATCGTGACTGATGCCCCATTGTCCGCGAAACTCGGTACTATCACGCTCCCACTTACCCTTAGCAAGACGGTATCGAAATCGTGATTTAGCATTATAATACCAGTTATCTATGTTACGCAGGAGTCCGTTACCAGAGTGTTCAGGGCTGGAACCACCCGCGTATGCCGTATCGATTAAGGTTTTTGTATCTGCCTTAAGATCGCCATCGAGGTCTTGCGTAAGCCATAAGGCTTCGTTCTCCGCAATCAGTGCTCCACCGGGAACGAGCGCGATGGCCCTGGGCAGGATCAGGCTGTCTATATAGATCTTACTTACATCCATCCGTCCGTCGCCATCCGTATCTTCCAGCACAGACACACGGCCAACGCGTTCTTTCTCTCCCTTACCGTTTATGTCTGGCATAAAAGCTCGCATCTCTACTACCCATAATCTTCCATCAGCATCAAAAGTCATTACCACCGGATCCTGTACCATCGGTTCAGCCGCAACAAGCTGCATCTTCAGGCCGGGCGTAAGTTTGAAGGTAGAAAATTCTTCAGCAGGAGTATGTACCATAGAAAGTACTTCCTGTGTATTGATGGTGCGTTTATGGGTACAACATAGATAGGTACAGCCTATCATCAGACAAGCCACCATAAAAAACCTTCTTAAACCTGATGCAGGAGGTAGTATTTCGGGTAAAATATTATCTTCTCTCAAGAAAAATTTTTTTACTTTGATACGATCGTAATAAGTACAGCTTTTATAATAGAAACGGACAAGAAGCGCATCGGCATCGCATCGTCTATAATTTCAGGATATTAAGATACATATAAATGGCATAGCAATTTACTAAGCGCATTTTAATGTGTTTGTTATAAACAATTGGATGAAAAGGGCTTCGACTTGCTGACTTTTGATTATGTAACATAAAATCAAAGATTGTATATTTGTTACATGGCTAAAAAATCGTTGTATACTAAAAAGTTGGGTGCCCAGGTAGCAAGCCGTGCACAGGATGTAAATGCAGGCCGGTACCATGTTATTTCCGGTGAATCAAAAAAATGGACCGTTGTACCGGCAGGTAGCGTTCGTCCGGTGAAATCATTTTCTTCTCAAAAAGATGCGGTAGATTTTGCAAAACAAACCGCTTTAAAAGAAACTGGTGAAGTTATAGTTCATGCCAAAACCGGAAAAATCAGAGATACAATCTCTTACGCTAAAAAATAGGTTGGAAAAGTATTATGCCTTTTGAAACAAATGTTTTTATTAACTGCCCTTTTGATAAAGATTACACCATATTGTTAAGAACACTCACATTCACGCTGCAATATTTAACTTTTACGTCTTTTGTTTCTCAAACTATTTCATCCTCAACTCTCAGAGTTAATCAAATTCCAGACTACATTAAAAATTGTAAATACAGTATTCATGATCTCTCAAGAAGCCGGCCAATGAAAAGAGGTGACTTGCCAAGATTTAATATGCCGTATGAATTAGGGTTGGATTTAGGCGCTTGTGAATATGGTGGTAAAACACTTAAAACCAAAATAACTTTAATTTTAGAGACAAGCAGGTTTCATTATCAACAAGTTTTGTCGGATATATCCGGTCAGGATATTGAAAACCATAATGATGATCCTCAAACTCTTGTTACCAAAGTTCGAAATTGGGTTTCCAAGAATTCATCAGGTTTTATTATTGGGCAACGTCAGATATGGATAGCGCTAAATCAATTTAATGCACTTTTAATTACCGATCTATCCTCTACCTATTCAAAGAAAGATATCAATGAAATGCCCATTGGTGATTACATTAAATTTGCTAATGACTGGATAGCCCGATTTAAAGTATAATATATATTGCTAATGTTGTGTCATACATAAATTGTCTTGTGAATTGCTATTACTAAAAGTAAACTTCAAAATGGCTTATGGCAAGTGATGGCATGAAATCTTATTAATATTTTAAACGTCACATATTCTTCCTGAATTCCTTTAATAATTTGAAAATGAAATACAGAAAATTTGGAAATAACGAACAACTTTCTGCAATCGGTCTTGGCTGTATGAGTATGAGCCATGCTTACGGAGTTCCAGACGACACGGAATCTATTGCAACATTGCATGCCGCTCTGGACCTCGGCATAAATTTTTGGGATACTGCCGACGTATACGGCAATGGCAAAAATGAAGAACTGATCTCAAAAGTATTGGTTACCAACCGTGACAAAATCTTCATTGCTACCAAATTTGGCTTTACCCAGGACGCTAGCGGTAAAATGATTTTTGACGGTTCCCCTAATTATATGAAGAAAGCTGTGGAAGCGAGTTTAAAAAGACTGAACATTGAAACGATCGACTTGTACTACGCACACCGCATTGATCCGAATGTGCCGGTAGAAGAGATGGTTGGCGGCATGGCGCAGCTTGTTACTGAAGGCAAGATCCGCTATCTTGGCTTGTCTGAAGCCTCCGTAAATTCTATTAAAAAAGCACACGCTGTGCATCCGATCAGTGCTGTGCAAAGTGAGTATTCGTTGCTGACGAGGGATGTGGAGCAGAATGTGCTCCCCGTTTGTAAAGAATTAGGTATCACCTTTGTTCCGTTTAGTCCGTTAGCAAGAGGGCTTATGACGAACACCTTAAACATTAATGAACTGGGTGAAAATGATTTTCGTAAAAAGCTACCCCGTTACCAGCAGCAATACCAGGATAATAATCAAAAGTTGTCTGACGGTTTTGCAACACTCGCAGCACAGACAGGTTGTAGTCCGGCGCAACTTGCACTGGCATGGGTTCTTGCCCAGGGTGATCATATCATTCCTATCCCCGGAACCAAGAAGCGAAAAAATCTTACCGATAACGCAGGCAGCGTTGATGTACAATTATCATCTCAACAAATGGATCAGATTGAAGCGTTGCTTGCTGCATATCCGAATACAGGTGACCGTTATGATGAAGCAAGTAAGAAAATGGTTGATAACTTATAGTTGCCTGTGCATTTTTTTTAACCACAGAGTAAAAACCAGAGGGTAAGAAGAGGTTACACAGAGACGTCCTCTGTGTAACCTCTTCTTACCCTCTGGGCTTTTACTCTGTGGTTAAAAAAACACTTAGAGGGCCAGTATCTCATCCCTGTAGCAAAGCCTGTAGTAAAGCAATCGCCTTCGAATTGCCTTGTTGCCTGGCCAGATCAAGAACAGACAATCCCCGTGAATCTAAAATCGTTGTGTCAGCGCCATAACCCAGTAACAGTCGCACCAGTTCATTACGGCCAAACATGGTTGCAAACATGAGCGCAGTTCCACCGTTTCCATGTTGCTGATTGATATCGGCTCCATGTTCAAGAAGTAATGTTGCAATATCGGGATAGCCTTTAAAAGCAGCACCCATTAACGCAGTGTTTCCTCCAAGGTCAGCACCATTGACATCAGCGCCGTTTTCAAGCAACAATTTTGCCGCTTCATATTGGTGATTGTAGCAGGCAACGATCAAAGGAGTATATCCTTTTTCGTCTGATATATTCACATTTGCTTTTTGACGTATCAATTCCTGTAGCACCGCAATTTCTCCTTTTCGGGCTGCCGGTATAACAAGTTCATTTATCGGGATCATTATTAACTGATTATTTACTGTTAATACTTTATCTATATTGAAATTTGGCAAACCTGATGAAGTTGGCCCAATCATAAGCAGTAAGATTATGCACCCCTTCCCGGTTGTGATAGCCTATTGGTGATTGTATCACAGGTTGTTCAATCGCCGGTGGAGCTGAAGGTAGTTTCGACTTAAGGCCATACAGCGCGTAAACCGGTTCTGCATTTTTTAAAGAAAGGAAAGTGCCGGTAGGATCAGCCCATAAGTCTTTAGATGCATTGGTGGCGTACATAGGCCTGGGTGCTATCAATGCTATCAGCATGTGCTGGTCTACCGGTAAAGCATTTTCTTTATTATTGAACTTCTTGTAATTGGTATTGAACCAATGTGGAAAGGAAGCATTGATCCTGTTGATCCTTTCTCCAAACTGCCGCCGTGCAAGTGCGGCACCGGTGTTTCCGGAACAATTAGAGAAACATACGGCAAAGCGCTGGTCTTCTGCGGCAGCCCATAAAGAAGCTTTCCCGCCTCTGGAGTGACCTACAACAGCCACCCTTTTAGAGTCAATGTTGTTGTCTTTTTCAAAGTAATCCATCACACGACTGGCACCCCAGGCCCAGGCGCCAATGGCACGCATACCATTATCTGCAGCCAGTTGTTCAGGATATATTTGGAGCACACCATTGGCAAAGGTTTTCGGATCATCCGGTGCCAGGTCGCTCACATGAAATGCAGCAATGGCATAACCGCTGTCAACCACCATTTCTGCCGGCCAAAACTCACTTTTTGCAGCGCGGGCAGGATCGGTATTCTCCGGTCCCCGGTTATTGATCAATACGAACCCAGGTACTGGTTTCTTTACTGCATTAGGTATGAAAAGAACAAGATGCATGCTTACCGATTTATTTTTATTAAACACTTTTATAAGCACCTCCTTTAAAGTAGCTTTTCCATTCATTGCGGCGGCATTCTGATTGGTTACCGTATATTGAATGCTGTCATACGATTTTGGCATCTGGCCATAAATATTTTCTTCAAATAACTTAACGATCTCCGGCCTTCTTTCTTTTTCCCAGGCCGTTTTGTTATTTACCTTTTTGCCTGAAGAGGTGGTAAGCACCTGGGGGAGTGTATATTTTGGAACTTTGGATTCGTCGTAATTTGCTTCATTATGATCCTGTGCCTGTAATGTGATTATTACGGATAGCAGGAAAGCGGTATACATAAATTTTATAGGCACTGATATGATAGATGTTTATTGGTTACAAATATGAAGTTACGTGTTGAAAAGTAGTGGGCAAATTTCAATACTTTTTTTTAACCACAGAGGAAACGCCAGAGGTAAAGAAGAGGATACACAGAGGACGCCTCTGTGTATCCTCTT
>CAXTDO010000471.1:0-5514 GCA_964242315.1 uncultured Flavihumibacter sp. | reverse complement strand
GCATAAGAATCGTTACGGTTTTTCAGTCTCATGTAAGCGAGGTTGCGCAACCAGAACGTAGAGCCTACAGCTCCGTAGGGACCAGACCATTCGCCTGCCCTTGGATATTTGGCGTTAGGGTTTTCAGGAGACCAATGATCGGTCCACAATTGAAAGTAAGGACGGTCGCCTGTCTGGAATACGCCGTCGCCATTGATAGTTTTAATCATGCGGTCGTAGGCGCCCACACCCTGAAGCAGGGCATCGAGTGAAATGCCATGCCAGTCGCCATGAAGGGTAAATCCATAATTGATCCTTGGGACTGCTTTGTCTGATAACATCGTCTGGTCGTAATCATCGATCTTGCCATTAGGTTTGTTGCTGGTGAAATCACCGCTACGGATATCTTTGTATAATAATACGCCCAGCATAGGAACACTTCCCCATTGGGTAAAGCCTGCGGGCAGTGAAGCAAGGGTAGCGGCATCCCTGATAATACCATCAGAAATAAATCCCTGGATGCGGTTATAAGGATGCCCGATCCTGTTCTGCCAGTCTGGTATGCCGGCAGCTTGATCAATGTACACCAGTTTGTCTTTGGCATAACCCATATTGGCGCCTACCGAATAGTTCAAATCGCCAAAATGGTTGTTATAATTCAGTGCGGCTTCATAACCTTTCACATCTATTTGGCCATAGTTTTCACTGCTAAGCGATGCGCCGTATGTACCGGGGATCACTCGAATACGCTGCGTGAAGATGTCGTATGAATGACGGTAGAAATAATTGAACTCACCGGTAATTTTTCCATCCATTAAACCAAAATCCAGTCCGCCGTTATAAGAAACGGCTTTTTCCCAGGTGATGTTAGGATTGGGAGGTGTTCCTGCACGAATGCCATTTAAAAGGTTGTTGCCAAAAACATAAGACAAACCGGCGGTGTAATTAGACTGAAACTGAAAGTCTCCAAGAGCACCATTTGCCAAAACGATTGCATCATTACCCAATTTGCCTACTGACCCGCGCAGCTTCAAAAAAGATATGGCAGGTACTTTAAAAAATTTTTCTTTCGACACTACCCAGGCTGCTGAGCCCGAAGGGAATAACCCCCACCGTGTACTTTCAGGAAATATATAAGAGCCATCATAACGAAATGAAAATTCAGCAATGTATTTATCATTAAACTCATAGTGTGCCCTGCCCACCCATGATGCCCTGGTATATTTATATTCACTTCCGTTAAAGAAGCGCTTCTGCGGATCGGTGGAGGCGTTAAATATCTGGTCAACCGAACCCGTTAGTAAATCACTGGCAATACCGTTCAGTGAATTGCCTATATTCTTTTGCTGCTCGTACACCAGCAGTCCGGTAACGCGGTGGAGGCCCAGCTTTTTTTCGTAGTTCAGGTACCAGTCTAACTGTGAGGTGTGATCGAAAGTGGCAGCTTCTGTAACCTGTTCGTAAGAGCTGGAAAGATTATGAATATTAAGCTGAGCAGGGTTAACCACCGTTGGAACATATGGATTAGCTCCTGATGCACTTTGAAATTTATAGGAACGGTTGAACAGGATCAGGTTTTTGTTGAACTTGTCATTAGCCGTATAATTATATTGAAGACTGGTACTTAATCCTTCAATGCCCGGAATTTTAAAGTCGAACCGGCCTGTTCCTGCAAGCGTGCGCCACGTAGTGTTTCGATAGCCTCCGTTCTTTACCAGCTCTACCGGGTTCCAGCCACCTGAAGTTACGGGTAAACCGGTTTTGCTGTCATTGGTAGGGTTGCCCTGCTGGTCTACATAAAACGGGATCAGCCGTGTCCAGTTAAAAGTAGCGCGATAAAAATCTGCTACGGTAAAAGATTCGGCGTTGTCGTAAGGCCAGTAAAAACGATCGGAATTACGCTGGTTGCCACTGAGGTTTAAACTCAGTTTCATGTATTGATTGATATTGGCATTTACATTGGAACGGAAATTATACCGGTTGTAGTCAACGTTTTTGAATGAGCCGTTGGCCTTGTTAACACCTAACAGCATGTAATAGGTGATGGCCTCGCTTCCCCCATTTACGCTGAAGTCATGTTGCTGTGTGGTAGGGTTCACCCATATTTCATCGAGGATACTATAACTCTTATCTTTAAAATAGTCAAACATTGCCGGTGTGGAGGGAAGCGGATTGCCGAAGGTGGTAGCCTGGTCGTTCCGGTATTGAAGTTCCTGGGTGGCTGTATAACTTTGAAGCGACCTGGTGGTCCGTTGCATGGAAGTAGTGCCCATATAAGATCCCACCGGTTTTTGTTTTCTTCCCGACCGGGTTTGAACCAGCACTACACCGTTTGCACCCCTTGAGCCGTAGACGGAAGCAGTAGCGGCATCCTTTAAAATATTGATGCTTTCTACTTCGGCAGGATTGAGTGCGTCGAAGAAATCTTTCGTCTGTACGATTCCATCAACAACATATAAAGGAGTGGTATTACCTATGGTGCCAAGGCCACGGATCTGAATAGACGAAGGAGCGCCTGCAAACCCTGAGTTATTGACAACAGTAGCGCCCGGTATCCTGCCTGCCAGTGTATTAGAAAGCGCGGAGGTGGGGATCATCTCGAGCTGTTCGCCCTTTACGGTGGTAACGGCGCCTGTTAAACTGGTTTTCTTCTCTGTACCGTAACCTACCACCACCACTTCGTTAAGGGTGGAGGAAGAATCTGATAAACTTACCACCAGGTTTGACGTACCGCTGGATATCACCTGTTTAGACTGATAGCCCAGGATGCTGATGATAAGCGTTTCTTCAGGCTTTGCACCGCTTAGTTGAAATTCTCCTTTGCTGTTGGTATAAGTACCTTTACCGGTTGACCTGATGATAACCGAAACATCAGGCAGTCCCTGATTTTTACTATCAGTTACCTTTCCTTTAATGATGCGGCTTTGTGCGGTTACTGCCTCATGTACACAACAGGTTACAATTAAAATGAATAAATAGATAAGCTTTCCATGTAGTGGATTTTTCATTTTCTGAAATTTTGGTGTTTATGGAAAATGTATGGTGAGTGGTAACGTTCTAAATTGAAAATATCAATTTAGAAAATTAGTAATATGCTCTTTGCTGATGTGTATCTGGTATTCGCTGGGTGCGCCGGGAAGCTTTAAGTACCTTATGTTTTTGTCGCCGGATACGGATGCAGCAGCAATATCTTTCTCACGGCGAATGTGTTTTTTATATGAAGTATTGCGTAAGAATAAAAGCATTTTTACCCTTACTGTCATTACAAAGTAACTGAGCTTTCCCATATCAGTAGTTTTAAATATAAGCGTTGATTCAAGTAATATTACATCAGGGGGTATAGATTATCTTTTCAGGATTATAAGTCTGCCTTTAACCGGAGTGATTAAAAGCGATGATTGAATTTACAGGAACATTATTAAAAAGGAACAGTCAAACGTTTGCGTAAGTTTTGTTCTTAAACAGCCGATGTCTGAACTGTGATTTAGCTGATTAAATGATGGACTATGATTGTTCTCATGTCATAGTCAATCATTTAATCAGCTAAATCACAGTTCAGATAATAACTGACGTAAAAGGCGTATTTTCGAAAGCGAATCTTTAATCAACAACATATGAAAAAAATCATTGCTCTTACAGTTGCATCTTTTATAATCTTTCATAGTAACATATCAGCACAATCCGCTAAACAAGGCTGGTACAATCTTTTTGATGGCAAGTCGCTCAATGGCTGGAAGGTAGGCGATAACGCCGCCACATTTAAAGTTGAAGATGGTGTGATAATAGTGAACGGCCCTACAGCACATCTTTTCTATGAAGGTGATGTGCAGCATCATAATTTTAAAAACTTCGAATTTAAAGCGCAGGTGATGACGATGCCGGGTTCTAACTCGGGCATTTATATTCATACAGACTTTCAGCAGGGTGGCTGGCCTGCAAAGGGTTATGAAGTGCAGGTAAATAATTCTCATACCGACTGGCGCAGAACAGGAAGCTTATATGCTATACAGGATGTTAAAGAAGTGTACGTGAAAGACAGCGTATGGTACACCGAGCAAATCATTGTGCAGGGTAAAAAAATAACAATAAAAATAAATGATAAAACGGTAGTGGAATATACCGAGCCTGATGGTGTAACCAGGTCAAAAGGAAGCGAGGCCCGTGTTCTTTCCAGCGGCACCTTCGCCCTGCAGGGCCATGACCCGAAAAGCAAAGTGCTGTTTAAAGATATCATGGTAAAACCATTGCCGGATTAGGTTGGATCGTTAGATTTTTGTTTGGTAAGTTTTTATAAAAGACAGGCAGAATGAACGTTAAGGAATTTGAATCCATTACTAATTTAATTGAAGAAGCCAGAAATAGGGCTTTTCTTAAGGTCAATAAAGAATTGGTGCTTTTGTATTTTAAGGTTGGAAGTATTGTTTCTGCGAAAGTATCAGAAGGGGTATGGGGTGAAAGTACGGTTAGCCAATTAGCAACTTTCGTTCAGAATAAGTTTCCTGGTTTTAGTGGTTTTACCCGCAGAGGACTGTACCGAATGAAACAGTTTTATGAAGTATATTCATCCACTGAATTTGCGTCGGCGGTAGCGACACAATTAGAATCTTATTTTGCCTTAAATAAAGAAAATATAAAAGTGTCGGCAGTGCCGACACTAAGTCCGGCTTTAAAATCAAAAGAAAAAAAGTGTGGCAGTGCCGACACAACCTGCACGAATTAAAGAACTACAGAAGAATTTACTCGTATTAATGCTTTGCAAGGTAACCTGGACAAATCACCTGGAAATTCTCTCTCAAACTAAATCACCTGAAGAAAAATTTTCTTATCTGCTGTATTGCATTAAAGAGAAATGGTCTATGCGCGAATTGAGAAGGCAACTTGCATCAGCTTACTTTGAACGAACGATGCTATCTGACAAAAAATTGTCAGCAGTGCAGTCACAATTACCACAAAACCTTTTCAAAGACCCTTATATATTTGAGTTCCTGGATTTACCCGACGTCTATTTGAATTGAAAATTCAGGAGTTTGAACCCGAATTTTTGGGTAAACTTAACTTCTACCTGTAAGCCCTTGACCGTGATGTAAAACGGCCCTTTGAAAACAACAGCGTTGGGATATTGCTTTGCAAAGGAAAAGATATAGAAGTGGTAGAATATGCAATGGCACGTAACACTTCTTCTGCAATGATTGCCGATTATGAAACGAAGCTGATACTAAAAAATATTCTGGCCAATAAACTGCACCAGTTGCTGGAACTGTTGTCGAAAGAGGAGCACGATTAATGAAACATCAATGTCGTTTTATGCCTTAATATCTTTATGTAGATGCCGTCTTAATATTGCGTACCCAACGGCACGCATCGGTCTTTCACTGATTTTCTACCGATAGTGAGCCGCTAACGCGGCTTGCTTAAATGGAAATTAATGACAATTTTGTAATGATATTTAGTTTTACAGTACAATAATCCCGTTAGGGCACTGTCATTTAGTTCAATGATGAGTTTTCGCTGCATCCTGTTTGAAAAAAGTTTCTG
>CAXTDO010000470.1:0-5520 GCA_964242315.1 uncultured Flavihumibacter sp. | reverse complement strand
GTGGTTACTTAATTATGAGTGATAGTTCAAGCATTGATGTGTCAAGAAGCAGGAAAGAATTACTTTTAAAAAAACTGCATCATGTAAACGAATAACATTTTTAATGTTATACAAGATCCTTGCTAAATTACAATATACTTGGATTTTAAAGAAATAAGAAACCTTGTATCTTACCTGAAGACGAAAGTTGATACATTATCTACTAATTATAAATTCTAATTACATGCATCACACATCACTTAACGACCGACGTCAGTTTTTAAAAGATGCTGCCATCTTTGCAGCCTCACCTTTTCTGCCTGCGATGGCTATAGCCGGAGGGCAGTTGAATGTCAGGTATCCGCATGGTGTTAATTATAAAGATGATGGCCTTAATATAATAGGACCGAAGGAAGGCTATTCTCCTCAGGTAGGCACATTAGTGTCTATGATGGCATGGTTGCGTCCTCAGGTAGTAGGTGCTGTAAAGGGTCTGACTACAGAACAGTTGGATTTTTTGCTGGACGATAAGGCTAATACGATTGGAGCCTTGCTTTATCATTTAGCTGCAACCGATGCTTTCTACCATGAAAATACTTTTAAAGGTATTGAATGGGATAAATGGGATAAAAGTATAGAGAAAAAATTTGGCGTTGCTATGGAGCTAGGCGAAAACGGAAGAAAGATAATAAAAGGAAACAACCTGGATTTCTATCTTAACCTTTTGCAGGAAACCAGGGCCGGCACCCTGGCGCAATTTAAACAGCACGACGACAAGTGGCTATTGTCAGCGGATGCCCAATGGCCATGGGGACCTACTAATAATTACTGTAAATGGTTTCATGTGTGCGAACATGAATCACACCATTTAGGCCAGATTGCTTTTCTAAAAAGCAGGTTGCCGGAAGCAAAAAACAACTAGTGTTAAGTTAAGTGTGATGTTACGCATTGAATTGTAAGTGGTTAAAAAACACTTACAAGGTTAGCTACTACAATGAAATAAGTAATATCATATTGAACGTAACACTATCCATTTGTGCGGATGCTCATCAACTGCATATTGCAACTTAACAAATTTTCGTGGCCCGGTTCTTTAGCAACATTTTATACATCGTTATTACAGATGAACAATGATTCAAACTTATCCTTTACCATTTGCAAATACAGTTAGTCATTTTGACTGAACAAAGGCATTTTGATTACTTGTGTTATCAGCAAAAAGAAAATTAGTAATTATGAAAGCAGTTAGAGATCAAACAGTATCAGGATCAGGATGCTTCCATTGTTGCCGGTAGGGGCGTCGAAGAAGGGCCGTCATTTGCGGGTCTCCGACGATTATTCGTTTTTTTGGATCGTAAACAACCGGCCTACCTGTTTTCATAGACATATTGGCCATGATACAGCTTGCCGTGGATATATGACCTTCTTCAATATCTGCCACCGGGCGTCCTTTATTCTCAATGGCATTTAAAAAGTTGAGCATGTGCGCTCTGGTTGCAGGAGCTGTATGTATTTCAATACGTGGTTCCGTAAGGTCTTCAGGGTATTTTTCTTTTTCATATACTACGTCCTTATGAATCTTTTCGCCTTTGCCATCGGGAATAAAATTATATTTATACACGTCCGCCTCTAAAGTTCCTTTATCACCGTAAATTTTAAAAGCCCATGGAAATTCGGGATCGGCTGCCGTGCCCCATGTTCTGTGTTGCCAGCTACAATTCAGGTCGTCGTACTCAAACAGCGCCGATTGGGTATCTGCAATATTGGAGCGTGTTCCTTTGTTCACATAAATGCCACCGGTTGAACTGATACGTTTAGGCCATCCCAATCCAAGCATCCATCTTGTTGCATCAAACATGTGAATGCACATGTCACCCATTATTCCATTCCCATATTCCATGCGTGAACGCCAGCCTCCGATATGAGGTAGCCCCACATAAGGAAGCAACGGGGCGGGTCCGCAGTACATCTCATAATCCAGGAAGTCAGGAACCGGTTGCACGGCAGGATTTGCGTTGTTGCGCATGTGGTAGTAGCAGCACATATCAACATGATGCACCTTGCCTAACAAGCCGGCATCAACAATATTTTTTTTGGCATCTACAAGGTGAGGGGTACTTCGGCGTTGTGTGCCTACCTGCACTACCCTGTTATACTTACGTGAAGCAGCTACCATAGCTTCTCCTTCAATTACGTCTACACTTATCGGTTTTTGAACATATACATGGGCTCCGGCTTTCATGGCTTCAATCGCTGTTAATGCATGCCAATGATCCGGAGTTCCGATTAGTACAATATCTAGTTGGTTTTCTGAAAGCATCTTCCGGTAATCAGCATAAAGTTTTGGCGTCTTTCCCGACTTCTGCCGCTGACTTACCATTTTACCAGCTTCTGAAAGCTGGTTTTTATCTACATCACAAAGTGCTATAACCTCTACCGGGGCTACCTGAATTAATTTAAACAGGTCACCCTTTCCATACCACCCTGTTCCTATTAATGCAACGCGATAAGTTTTGTCGGCAGAGATGAAACTCATTCCGCTGGTACCTAAAGCAGATAAAGCAAGTGTTGCCACGGCACCTTTAATAAAACTTCGGCGATGGCTATTAAAATTGTTCATATGGTTGCTTGTATTTATGTGAAAGTTACTGTAGCAAGATATTATTTTCTTTTCATAAAAAGGAAGCTGAATAAATCACAACGGCGTCATTAGTGTAGCGACAATTTAGTTTAAGAACATTTATTTAAAAATGAAACAACCCATTAAATTAACTAAGGCCGACTTGTCCTATCTTGAATCATATAAAAACAGTGAGAAGTTCAGTTTAAGACAATACAATCACAAAGCAAAGAAAAATTAAAGTCAGATGTAGAAATATGGTCGAAAGATAGAAATGTAAATGAATGTAAAATTGATTGGAAGTTCATCAGGCAAGACGCAGATAGGAAATACTTCAATTCGTTCGATATCGATAAAATCAAGGGTTGTTGCTGCAGGGCGTGCATAATAAACACCATCCACATAGACGCCCACACTTGGGTCAACACCGTCATTGGTAAGTCCGAATGAAGAGCCCGGGCCCACGATATTAGGTCCCGTATTGCGGGGATTGGATGAATAAAGCTGAACCGATGGAACAAGCTCCTTTATGCGGTTTACATTGAATGCCGCGGCATCTGCCACCTGAGATCCACTTATTACTGAGATGGGAATGGGAACATCCTGGAGTACTTCCCGGCGGCGGCGTAAGGTAACAATCACGGTATCTCTTTGAAACAGCGACTGTAACTGTATCACTATATTATTTGTGGTATTATTTCTGATAACCCGCTCCTGACGTTCATACCCCGCAAAGGATATGATTACGGTAAAAGGAAATTTAGAATAATCCAGCGAAAACCGACCGCTGGAATCAGTAGTAGTAACTGTTGACGTGCTTTTTACTGCTACGCTTGCAAAAGGCAAAGGATCATTATTCTCATTTACCACGCGGCCTGCCAGTTGAGCAGATGCAACCCAGGGAGATAAAAATAGAAAAAGAAAAAAAATACGATTCATGTATTCAGTTTGTTTGGTTACTTAAACAGATATGTCTACAAACTTTTTTACTATTATTCTTCCTCTCGCGGTAATAAATCAATTAATTTGTTTATTAATCCTTATCAGGATAACATACTTTTAAGTGACGGGGCCAGCCTGGTAGTTTTTAAATCGGAGAGCGTTTTGCTTTCCAGCAATTTCAAGCATTCTTCAGATAATTTAAATGGTATTAGTTTAATTTTTTTTAAATAATTAAAACTTCAATTGCCACATAATCTTGTACTGCGGCTGATGCCTTTAGAGCTTTTGAATTGATATACAAGATGTATCTGGCTTATCATTTTTTTTACCTTACATTTGTCTACAAATTTAGTAGAGTATTCAAAGATAAGCAATAACATTCCAAACAATAATCATGTATTACAAACTTTTTTTATCAATCGCAATTATTGCGCTTTTAATGTCATCAGTGGTAATTGGTCAGGGCACAAATAAAAAGTCCATTCATTCGCTGTTAGCATCGGAAACCAAATGGAGGGGCGTATTTAAATTAAATTCCGGATTGGAGGTGCCTTTCAATTTTGTTATAAAGAAAGATTTGTCAGGTACAAATAAAGTTTATCTGGTAAACGCCGAAGAAAAATTTGAAGGCGGAGCAATCAAACAAAAGGGCGACTCCATCTATGTTTCATTAGATCAGTTTGAAAATGAATTGGCCTTTAAATATGAGAATAATGAACTAACAGGAAGTTTACGGCGACAGGATGGGAAAGGAATACCCATCCCGGTTATAGCGGAGGCTAACAACACCAATAGGTTTATAGAAAATAACATAAAGCCTGAAGGAAATATAAGTGGAACATATGATATCAGTTTTGAACAATCGAATGGCAAAGAGGAAAAAGCTGTTGGTTTGTTTACCCAAACAGGCAATAAACTGAAAGCTACTTTTTTAAAGATTACAGGCGATTCCAGGTACCTGGATGGCATCGTTGAAGGAAACCAGTTTTATTTATCATCTTTCATTGGTTCGGTACCTGTGTATTACAGGGGAACATTTACGAAAGATAATAAAATAACGGGAGAGATTATCGGACAGCGCGGTAGCCAGCATTTCTCGGGTTTCCCGGATGAGAATGCCGCTCTACCTGATGCTTATAAGCTCACTTATATTAAGGATGGTTATTCCGAACTTAATTTTTCATTTCCTGATATCAATGGAAAAACCGTATCACTGAAAGACAACAAGTATAAAAATAAAGTTGTAATTGTAACCATTGGTGGTACCTGGTGCCCTAATTGTATAGATGAAACGGCCTTTCTTTCTCCCTGGTATGCCAAAAACAAAAATCGCGGGGTAGAAGTAATTTCCTTACAGTACGAAAGGCAACTTGATTCTGCCTATGTGCATAAAGCTATAAGCCGTTTCAGAGATCGTTTTAATGTTCAATATGATCAGTTGATAGCCGGAGTGGCTGACAAACAGAAAGTAGCCGAATCACTGCCTGCACTGAATACTTTCCTCTCCTTCCCCACTACCATATTTATTGGACGTGATGGAAAAGTGGCTAAGATCCACACAGGGTTTACTGGTCCGGCAACAGGAAAATATTACGAAGAATTTAAAAAAGATTTTGAAGAGGAGGTTTCGATGCTTTTGAGTAAGAAGTAAAACGTTCCTTCAATATTTTAATCTACAGGTGCCTATCGCTTTGCGAACATCAAAGCGGCGACCTCCCAAGGGCAAGTCCCGTTAGGGCAATGTTATAAGTTAAGAAAATTCAATTTAAACCACTGAGTGCAAAGTGAGGCTGGTAGCCCATCCCCTCCTCGGAGGGCGGTTTGAGCCGAAGGCCAAACAGGGGTGGGTTTGATTGTGAGGAGGCTGCAACTACCACCCGAAACACTCACAAACAAGCACAAATTTGTTGCACTCGTTAGCACGCTGCCCCGTATACCCACCCCCGTTATGTTCTGCGGACATAACGTCCCCTCCAACG
>CAXTDO010000469.1:0-5523 GCA_964242315.1 uncultured Flavihumibacter sp. | reverse complement strand
AAATCATTTTCTCCCGGAGCAAGAATTTTGGCATTGGGATAAGCTTTCCGGTAGGTTTCAGTGATCTGGTTGATATTCGCTTTTAATGCCAGTATCATTGGCTTATGTACAATCTTTAAGCGTTTCATCTCATGGGCAGCAACAATCATGGTAAGTGTTTTACCCAGTCCTACTTCATGGTCTATTAAGGCACCACGGTTTTGGATGATACGCCATGCAGCGTTCTTCTGTGAGCTGTATAAATCTTCAATTCCCAGATTCTCTTTTTCCAAGCCGGGAAATGTCAGGTGATCCCCATTATATTCCCGAAGAACATAGCAATTGAATGTGTTATTGTAAAGCGTTTCCAATTGCTTTTTATCTGATTGCGTCAAATCCTGCAACCAGGTGATGAAGCCGTTACGGATCGTTTCAATTTTCTGATGGGCAAGCTGTATCGCTTCGTTATCGGGTAAACGAATGGTTTTCTCATCCGATAGTTTTACTTCATAAGTGAAGAACGGCGTGGTGTTTTCCAGCGCATGCTCCAGTATGGTATTGCCATAAGTTGTTCTTCCGCTTTTAGGATTTACAGCAAACTCTTGAGATACTTTCGCATTATATCCGTGAGTGTTTACCTTAAAAGTATCCAACGACTGAAAATAGTTGACACTGGTATTAAGCTCAAAAAGTTTGGAAGCAAACTGGTTATAATAGTTAATAGGTATCCAGCGTTCGCCCAGGTTAAAGTCAAGCAGTTCAAAAGATATCTGTTCCGGCTGAACTTTGGCAATTGCTTCAAGGCTCTTTTGGATTTGTATATCACCGGGATTTAGTGCTGCTTTTCCCTGGGCAATACTTAATTTCTCCACCACATTGCCGGATAGATATTGGTCAACGGTTTCCCACGCAGTATGTAGCGGATTGAGATAAATATGTCCTTCCTTAGAGATGATTTCAGCTTCTGTTAAGCCGGTAGCAGCTTCTATAAAAGGGATCTCCACTTTGCCATTTTCATTCAAACATTGAGCAAGAGCTTCAAGAGGACTATCGGTTCGAAATTGTGCTTGCTTGTGGTGAAGCGACTGTGTTAATACGTCTGCCTGCAGGTATCGTTCGCCTTCTTTTCTTTCCAAAGAAGAAAGAACTGTAAAGCCAAAGGCGGTATCATTAGCAATTAACTTTCGGTTATTGGGATAATTAAGTAATCCATACTGGCTAACAAATTTTTCATAACTGTCCTGTAAGGTTTTTTTTAAACTGGCATATTCTATGTAACCTGGTGCCTCTCCCTGGGGTAATACTAAATAACTATCCCTGATAGTGATATATTGCTCATAAAAGATTGTATCCCTCTGACCTGATAAAAAGGGTTGGAAACTTGCCTGCTTAAATTCAGCATCAAGATTGCCAATACTTCCAACTTCTCCTTTATGAATAACCAACGTTCCTGCCTTGTAAAAAGGTTTTAGGTTCGTAAATGGTTCCTGTTGATTATGTTCCAGTTTAAAAGCTGCTTCAAGAGCTTTATCCCCCTCGTAGGTGTAGCTATGACCATAATCCTGTAGCTTTAAAGCAAGCCCGTTTAATTCATGGTTTATTGCTGATGCACTTTGCCAGTTGGCAGGAAAAGTAATTTCCTCAACATTAGAATATAGCTTATACATGTATTGTTTAAAAGCAATGGATTATGCAGTAACTAAAACAATGCTTTCATGTTCGGGTTGTGCAGTTGTTTTAACCAAGCTGATGATACGTGCAGTTTGCTTTTGAACCACATTAGTATCCAGTTCATTGATATATGCCATTGCCCGGTTAATGCTTTCGGCAGGGGTAGTGTCAAACAAACCCAACTGCAGATTCACTTTCCCTGATTTGTCTTCAGGCATTGGTAAAATAGTGAACTGTTTACGGGCAACTTTCGGTCCTTCAATAGAAAGAGATTGAGCTTGTTGAAACAAGCGTTCACTAAAACGTGCCTGCATACCTTCACCTATGGTCTCGGTTAGTTTACCGGTAATAGTATTAATGTCACCATGT
Organism: uncultured Flavihumibacter sp.; assembly: GCA_964242315.1. Classification (GTDB taxonomy): domain Bacteria; phylum Bacteroidota; class Bacteroidia; order Chitinophagales; family Chitinophagaceae; genus JADCRZ01. The sequence continues at coordinate 3,504 of CAXTDO010000469.1, read as the reverse complement.
TGCCATACACTTTGGTTGGCATTACCATATTGATTTTTGCCAGTTTTTATTTCATCTCCTGCAGTAACTTCAGGATGTTGATATATATAACTGTTGAGATGGTAACTGCCAAGCTCGTTTTGCTGTGCTATAGTATGTATCAGGTATCGTTCATCTGCTGATAATACCTGTTTGCCCTCATTTTTCTGAACAATTAGTAAATGGCTGGGAGCTTCCGTGTTGCCGGTATCTTTCATCAGGTTATCCGGCATTACTGTGAGGCTGATAAAATCAGACTTATTAAATAGATATTCTCTGGCAGCTTGATTTGATGGATTATTTAAGAACACATCAGTACTAATGTAGGCAAGTAAGCCACCATCGGCAATCTTATCTAGTCCTTTTGCAAAAAAGTAATTGTGTATTTTGCCTGACAGCTCTTTATTAGGATAGGCTTCATCATATACAGAGAAATTACCAAATGGAATATTACTTACAATAAGATCGTACTTATCGCTATCATTTGTAGGAGCTTGCTCAAAACCGGTAATATGAGTGTCTACAGGAACCGGAGAGGAACTATTCAAGGCAGTGAGTATCCGACCTGTCAGCATATCTTTTTCAATAGCAGTTATATTTTCAATTTTAGAAAAAGATTTAACCGCTTCTGTTATAAAAATACCTGCACCACTACTGGGTTCATATATCCGTTTGGGTTCAATACCATGTTCTTTAAATGTTGTATATAAAGCCTGGGGTACAATCTGTGGTGTATAGAAAGCGGTTAGTACACTGTTTTTTATTGACCCGATTGTTTCTTTGTATTGCCGATCAGTTAAATTGGCTTTAAGAATTTCATGCAGTTCTATTATTTTAGAGTGTAACCGAAGGTCTTGATCTGTGGCATTTAATTTAGCCCATTCCTCTTTGGCGGCATTAGGGTACAATATTGCTTTTATTCCGCCAAAGCCGGAATATTTTTGCAGTGCTTCTACATGCGATGCATGCAAGGTCTCCTTTTGTTCCCACGCGAGTGCAATACGGATAGCCGCTATATTATCACTAAGCTTTTGTAATTGATTGTAAGCCATACTTCACATTTTCCCTGTCACTGCTTATTTTCCAAATATTCTTTTACTGCACCTGTAATGGTATAGTGTAAATGCCGGTCATTTTCATTTTCAACCGTAAAGCCTAAAGTTTCAAACACTGTTGAGCTGCTTTCAAAAAGATTTATAACTTCATAAGTCAGCAATCCGCTTTCTTTAAGGCTGTAATAGTCAGCTTCAAATTCTTCCTGTAAAATTGAAATCAGGTAATTAAACTTTGATGGGCGTAGCTCCTTTGTGAGTTCTTCCATACAACGTTCTTCCATGATATTTGCAGGAGTACCAGAGCCGAGTAACTCATCCAGCAACAGATCAATTGACGCTATCTTTTCATTCAGATAGCCGCTTACATTACCTTCCTGTTGAAGCGTAATCAGTAAATCAGGATTGTTGGCTGTGATATACCGATGCAGTTTTACAATTAACACTTCCTGCATAAAAACATAATGTTTATTAGATCTTTAAACACCGAAGAAGGACTTAATAACAGTGGCTACAATTACAAGAAATACACAGCTACCGAACCAGGCGGCGGCAACTTTACCAGTATCCTGATCGCCAGCATTCCACTTTTGGTAAACCTTTACTGCTCCGATCAATCCAAGCAGTGCACCTACGGCATACATCAGATTAGTGCCGGACTGAAAGTAACTACGCACTTGCGTGTTTGCTGCGTTTATACCTGCATTACCATCCTGGGCCATTGCTGTAAGATGGATAAAGGTTAAGACTATTACTGTACCGGCACTTAATCATGGTTTCCGGGAGAAACTTTTTAAATTGAATCGCTTCATTTTCATAACATACACTATTTAAAAGTTGAACATTTACGCTTTAAATAACCTTCCTGAACCTATCCGCCAGTAGGCGGAGAGGGAAGAAGGCGGCTCCGCTACGCTACCTCTTTCCACAATTCCACTTGCTCTACAGCACTGAGGTGGAGGGAACCATATTTTTCAGATTTCAATCGCTTCATTTTCATGGTACACAATATCAAAAGTTGATCATTCACGCTTTGAAAACCTTCCTGAACCTCTCCGCCGCAAGTGGGCGGAGAGGGAAGAAGGCGGCTCCACTTCGCTACCTCTTTCCATAACATCACTTGCTCTACAGCACTGAGGTGGAGGGAGCCATGTTTTTCGCATTTCAATCGCTTCATATTCATAATGCACACTATCAAAAGCTAAACACCTACGCTTTAAACAACCTTCCTGAACCTCTCCGCCGCGAGTGGGCGGAGAGGGAAGAAGGCGGCTCCACTACGCTACCTCTTTCCATAACATCACTTGCTCTTCAGCACTGAGGTGGAGGGAGCCATGTTTTTCACATTCGGATACAATCAGATTAGTTATCGCTACTTGAAATGGGGAACCTTTTAAATGGGAATATTCCTTTAATATTAATAGCAGTAAAAAAATAAATTCTTCTTTTTGGTAGTTTTTAGAAGATGCGTCTGCAATAGCTTCTTTTAGTTTGGTTGTCAATTTTTCTACTTCACTAAAAAGATCGTCTGAATCTAAAGTTTTTGTTTGTTCGAGTGTAAATTCATCGTCTGTAGTTGAGTAGGCTTCGTCAGGGTCGAGGTGTAGGGTTGGTTTTCTTTTTCTCGTAAAAAGATTTTGCAGGTAGCTAAAATAAAATCGAATACCGATAATCATATACCATACAACTAAAATTAGGGTAACAATTAAAATGTAGCTTGCCCAGGAAATATTTGTAAACATAGTTTGCATTTTTATATTTGAATTTTTAAGCTGCTAATTCACTCACTGTTTTTTTACAATGCAAATATGCTATTGTAAAGTAGTGTCAGAACAGTAAACGCGGTAGGACAACCCCATTAACTGCATTGATAATGAAGGAGATAAATTTTTTAAAAACTATTCGAATTTGATGTTGAGAAGCTCAGAAGGATGCATTCTAATGCATTAGCTTATTGTCAAACAGTAGGAAACGTAATATTCATTTACCATTTTCAATCTTAGCAATTTTGCTGTTATCTATATCGCAAGCATAGTAAAGCTGGCGAAGGCTGTAACCGTTTGGCTTTTTGAAGGTGCTAAATTTTAGACTCCCTCAAATATTTCTAAGTATTTTTTTTGCTTTCTATCATCAAAGTTTAGATATGAGAGACGTAAGTCGAAGTAAAAAAGTAGAAAAGATGCCGCTTAAAAGAACCAAATTTTTAAGTTTTTTCATAAGTCACAAAGACAAAACAATTTATTAACCTGAATAAGAGAGAATTCACTTTACCTAATCTTTGACTATCAGAACCATATAATTACTGGATACTGGATAACGGGAAATAGAAAACACTTTTTTAAAACCAGCATATAGCCCTGATGAAACATCGTTGCGACGCTCCGTTCAACTAATTAATTCATTAATCACTGCACGAAATTAGGCTTACGCCTGA